>JAHZJA010001140.1 GCA_022601155.1 Deltaproteobacteria bacterium
ACCCCGACCCCAACAGTTGCGCGGGCCGCTGCGGGCCGTTCGATTCGGACCAAGACTGCCAGTGCGACGCCCAGTGCACGCAGTTCAACGACTGCTGTGCTGACAAGGCGCAGCTCTGCGGGTAGCCACAGCAACGCAGACGCTTGGGGGCCGGCGCTGAAGGCCGGCCCCCCAACCCCATGCGACGAACCGCTCAACCGCCGCGATGACCGATCGTCGCGCCCGAGACGATCGAGCGGGCGACCCAAGTGCCGTCCTCGACGCCGAGGCTCATGTCGTTGTCGCCGTGTTGCCCACCATGACGGGCCGGCGTCTCAGGGCCCATCAGCCCCCGGTAGACATGCGAGCCCTCATCGATGTCGAGTCGGCACCGCGCAACCTTCGGAGGGGGATCCACGTCGGGTTCTCGTCACGATGCCAGGAACCACCGCGGTCGGGCCACGGGCTCGCCGCAGCCGGAGTTGGCGACTCGAGCCTTCCCGGACCCGACGACCCTTCCCGTAGGGTGCTGCGGAGACAATTGTCTCGCGCTGGGCGGTCAGACTCGCGACCGGCACAACCGTCTCGACGCTTCGTGATGTGGGGCAGTCGCCCCGAGCAATCACGAGGTCATCGCAGGACCCACGCGCGATTGCCCCGCCCGAGCAGCAGGCCGACCCGCGAAATCGACCGCGTGCGCCCTGCCTCTCGAGCAGCCCCGTGGCGGCCCGCACCCGCCAAAAAAGTCATGATATCGAGGCCTTGAACATCATCGCCGCTGCGCCAACCAGCGCCCCCCTCGGCCCCACGCCGTGGTCGCGGTCTCCGGGCCGCCGCACGCCCACGCAGAGCACAGCTGCGGACGCCGAGCCCACGCCCGGACTTGCGTGGCCACACCCCCGCGGTGGATGCTGCCCCGCGATGGGCATGTCCTCTCAAGAGATGATCGAGCTGTGCCTGCGGCACACGATGTATTCGTGGTCGGCGACAGGCAAGGTCTCTCCCCTCCCCGTCGCGAGCGCGCAGGGAGTGTACCTCCACGGCCCCGAGGGCCAGCGCTGGCTCGACTTCAACAGTCAGCTGATGTGCGTCAACATCGGGCACAACCACCCACGGGTGGTCGAGGCGATGAAGAGCGCCGCCGAAGGGCTCATCTTCGCCTTTCCTGGCTCGGCCACGGAGCAACGCGCGCGACTGGGCCAGCGGCTCGCACAGCTGGTGCCCGGAGACATCAACACGTTCTTCTTCACCCTGGGCGGGGCCGAGGCCAACGAGAATGCGATCAAGGCGGTGCGCCAATTCAGCGGCCGACACAAGATCCTCTCACGCTACCGCAGCTATCACGGAGGCACCCACGCCTGCATGCAGATGACCGGCGATCCCCGCCGCCTCACCCACGAGCCGGGCCCTCCCGGGTTCGTCAAGGTGATGGATCCGTGGCCCTACGACTACAGCTTCGGCGATGACGACGACCAGATCGTCGACAACAACCTCCGCTATCTCGAGGAGGTGTTGATGTACGAGGGGCCCGAGACGATCGCCGCGATGTTCATCGAGACGGTGACCGGATCCAACGGCATCCTGCCTCCACCCCGCGGGTACCTGCCGCGGCTCCGCGAGCTTCTCGATCGTCACGGCATCTTGCTGGTGTGCGACGAGGTCATGGCCGGCTTCGGCCGCACCGGGAAGATGTTCGCCTTCGAACACGACGGCATCGTCCCGGACGTCGTGACCATGGCCAAGGGGCTCAGCAGCGCCTACGTGCCGCTCGGCGCCATGGGTGTCAGCGATCGCATCGCCGACTACTTCCGCGACAACACGTTCGGAGGCGGCCTGACCTACAACGCCCACCCGTTCGCCTGTGCCGTCGCCCTGGCCACGCTCGACGTGCTGGTCGACGAGGGCATGGTCGACAACGCCGCCCGCCTGGGCGCCGTGATGCGCCGAAGAATGGACGAGCTGACCGCCGCACACCCTTCGGTCGGGGAAGGCCGCTGTCGGGGACTGTTCGGCATCCTCGAGATCCATCGCGACGCCCAGGGCAGCCGGATGGCGCCGTACGGTGGGACGCACCCGGCCATGCAGCGACTGGATGCTTGGCTCCGTGACAACGGGCTCTTCACGTTCGTGCGGTGGAGCGGGATCATGTGCAACCCGCCGTTGAGCATCACACAGGAGCAGCTCCTCGAAGGGTTCGCGATCATCGACGAGGCGCTGGCCATCACCGACGAGGCGTTCGAGGGTTGAGGGCCTTCGAGGGTCGAGGGCCTTCGAGGGTTGAGAGCTTCGAGGGTTGAGACCTTCGAGGGTTGAGACCTTCGAGGGTTGAGAGCTTCGAGGTTGAGACCTTCGAGAACCGAGACCTGCGACCGGTTGAGGCCTTCGAGGACTGAGGCTATCGGGCACGGAGGCGACCGTGAGAGTCGGTGCTTGCCCGCGATGCTGGACGCGGGACCGTTCGAGGGCCGCGGGGCGTGCTGTCGTCTCCGTGCTGAGGGCTCAGAATCGGCGACGCCACTGCAGGCCCGCCAAGCCCGTCCGCGGATTGGCGAGCAGGCCGAGTTCACCGCGACCGGCTGCCTTGACCTCGCGGTAGCCCACGCCCAACAAGGCACCCGTGCCCGCTGAACCGAGGCCGCCGATGATGGTCAGCCCCAGACCGGTTCGGCGCTCTTCGGCGGTACCCGCGTCGCCCGCCGAGATCGCCAGCAACAGCAGACCGCCGAGGAAAAACGTCCCGGTGATGCCCAGGCCGATGCGCCCGCCGATCATCATCCGCTCGCCCCGCTTCATGCGCTCCGACAGCTGCAGGTTCCTGGCGCGGAGCTGATCGTGTGTGGTGGTGGGCTGCACCTCGATGGTGCGCGCCGGAAGCTGTGCAGGCGGCGGAGACGAAGTCGGGGGCGGTGGCGGTGGTTGAACCGGTGTGGGTTGATCGCTGTCGGTCGCGTTCCAGCCGTTGGCCTTGGCCGCAGCCTCTTCGCTGATCGGCATGGGCGGCGGCGTGATACCAGGGCCGGGATCCGGCCCGGGACTGGGCGGAGGCGCGCTGGCAGGCGGGGCACTGGACGAAGGGGCACCAGCGGGCGGGGTACCGGGCGGCGGGGCGCTGCCGCCCACGTCGGCCGGTGGCGGCTGAGACCCGGCTCGGTCGATCGCGGGGGGCGGCGAGCCCTCGACCGGTACGGCCACGGGAGCCGATGACGGCGCCGGCTCCACCGTTGCCGCGAGTGAAGCGCCGGGCGTGGCGATGGCCAGACCGAGTCCGACGACCACCGCGATTGCGCCCCGCATCACGTCTGCAGATCTATCAGCCGCCCCCGCGCAAACCAAGCACTCGATGCCATCGGCCCGCCCCAAGCGCTCGAACTGGGTGCATGACGCCCCCGCGACCTCACCCGGCCCGGACATACCGTCCCGGCCCGAGCTCGGTGACCAGCCCCAGAGTCTGGGCTTCGGTGAGGTCCATGAGCGCCGCGCGAGGCGAAGGCAACGCGTCGACGCTCACCCCACGCTCTCCGGCATCGGCGAGGGCATCGTGGAGCCAGCCGAGGTGTGGCGGCCAGGCGACGGCCGGCGGCGGGGCGAGCACCGTGTCGTCCGCAACTGCGCGGAGCCACTGCTCGGTTGCACGGCACAGCCGGGCCGGTTCGCCGCACTCCCACGGCAACGCGTGGGCCCCACGAGCGACGAGGACCGCCGCTCCCGCGGAGCCGACGACCGCGGCGCGTGCCTTGCCTCGGCGGCGCGCGACGGTGGCGGTGATCATCGTGCCCGAGCGCGCGGCGGCCTCGACCACCACGACGGCGTCGACCAGACCCACCACCAGGGCGTTGCGGCTGGCAAACATCGCGCGGGTGGGCACGGTGCCCGGCGGTCGAGCATGGAGCACGGCGCTGTGCCCCGACTCGACGATCGCTTCGAACAGCGGCTGGTGCTGTGGTGGATAGGGCTTGTCGGGGCCGCATGGAAGCACCGCGACCTGGGGCACCCCTGCCGCCAGCGCGGCCGCGTGGGCATCGGCATCGATCCCCACCGCACCGCCCGACACGATGGAGAACCCGCGCCGCGCCGCCGCCTGGACGATGGGCTCCACCGCGTCACGAAAGCGACGATGGGCGGCCCGGCTGCCCACGACCGCGAGCCGTGGTGTGGAGGGGAGCACCCCGGCGAGGTGATGGTCGCCATCGCCGGACAAGCCGAGCGAAGAGGCGGGCACGACGGTCGTACGCACGTACGGATCTTCGGCCGCCGGATGGAGCCGTTGCACCCGACCCCGGACCGCGGCCGAAGCCCTCCGAGCCCCACGGCGCACCCATGGACCGCCGTCGCCCCGGGCCGGAGCCACCCACCTGCTTGCTCCGGGCCCCTCGGAGGCCGAGCACCGCCAAGCAGACGTCGCTCGACGACGGCCCCAG
>JAHZJA010001141.1 GCA_022601155.1 Deltaproteobacteria bacterium
GAGCTCCCGGCGCTTCGGGTCACGTCCGCAAGGGCGCCGCCAAGGCAAAGGGGCCGGACGGTTTCCCGAACTTGCCGGAGGAGTCGAGTAGCGATCCCGTGGAACATGCTCCGGAGCCAGGTCATGGTCGGCCCGTGCCGCGGGTTGGTCGTGGCGTCGTCAACATGGCCCGCAGCCGCCCGAAATCACTCGCGGATGAACCAAGTCGCCAACACGCGCCTGACGGCGCGGATGTACGAAGCCGCCAGCACGGAGGGCCAGCTTCGCTCTGCCCGCGGGCCGACCGAGCTGACGCGCTCGGAATCGAACGTCCGCCGTATCTCGCTATCGCGGGGCTGCTCGAAGACAACCGTCCCGGAGCCGCGGGATTGTCGACACGGTCATTGTTCACCGCCGCAGCCCCTCCGTCGTCGCGCGTTTAGGAGAGTGAACGATGACGTTGCACTTTTCGCAATGGGTAGAAGGCCTAGCGTCACTAATAACTTGCGGCAGCGAGGGCGACGTTGGGGACGACCCAGCCCAGTGCCTCGCCCGCGCCAACCGACCACCGACCAAGCTGCACGTGGCTCTCCCCGAGACGCGCGGCGGCTAAGAAACGACGACGACGTGAACAAGAACGAAACCTTCATCCATCGACACCTGATCTGCACCCCACAGAACACTCTCAAGCCACTCGCGCTGCTAGGGCTCGCGTTGCTGCTCGGCTGCTTCGGAGGGACGACCGACCCAGGCGCGGACCCGTCGACCACCCAGGGTCTCGACGACGAAAACTCGACTGGGTCCGACGGTCTCAGCGACACAGGGCCGAGGCCCGACGATTCGGGCTCCACGGGTGTCGGGCCCGCTGACGACACTGCCGACGATCCCTCTGGGGACACGTCCGGCGGCGGGCCTACCGACTCGGGCGGTATGGACACGGGCACGAGCGACAGCAACACAAGCGAGGGCACAAGCGACGGCGGCTCAAGTGAGGGCACGGGCGACGGCGGCTCAAGTGAGGACACGGGCGACGGCGGTCCCGTCTGTGGCAACGGCGTCGAGGAAGCTGGCGAAGAGTGCGACGACGGCGACCTCGACGACGGGAATGAGTGCACCAACGCGTGCGCATGCAATCCCTCCGACACCGATGCCCCGTGCTACGACCCGAGCACGGAGATCCCGCAACTCGGGAGCATGCCCGACTTGTATTCCGTGCCACCCATCATCGAGCAGGCGCCGCCCATGATCTGCAACATTGTTCCCCCTGTCTTGAACGGCGGGACCCCCGCAAACGATGAGATCGTCGGCACAGAGGGAGACGATCTACTCCAAGGGCTGGAGGGCGACGACCACATCGATGGTCTTGAGGGCAATGACATCATCAATGGCAACCAGGGCAACGACGTCGTGATCGGCGGAGTTGGGAACGACCATTTGCGAGGAGGCCAGCAGAACGATAGTATCAATGGCGGAGACGGTGTCGACTGTCTTCAGGGCAATCTCCATGACGACACGTTGAACGGAGGCCCCGGCAACGACGTTCTCTATGGCGACACTGAGGCCGATCCTCTTGCCGGTCACGCTGATACCATCCTTTCAGGTGGTGATGGCCAGGACTGGATTTTCGGAGGACCGGGCGACGATTCCATCCTGACAGGTGGAGGTGACGCGGATTGGATTTTCGGAGGACCGGGCGACGATTCCATCCTGGCAGGTGGAGATGGCGAGGACTACATCTTCGGCGGGCCGGGCAACGAGTTCAGCATCAATGGGGGCGCTGGTATCGACCACATCAGTGGTGGTCCGGGTGACGACAGCCCCATAAGCGGCGGCCTTGACGACGACGTGATTCAGGGTGACAGCGGAAGCGACACTCTCTCCGGGAATGAAGGCGACGATCGGCTCAGCGGAGGCCCGGACAACGACACCGTCTCCGGCGACGACGGGGACGATTGGCTCTTCGGCAACGCCGGCGACGATGTCCTCCGCGGTGGCCTCGGCGACGACGTCTACATCTACGACGCTGCTGACGCCGGCGAGGACCAGATCACCCACGAGACGGGCGGGGCCAACGATATCCTGTACTTCCGCGGGGTCTCTGTCGCCGACCTCACCTTCACGAGAATGGGCGACCACCTCGTCATCACAACCCCGTCGGGCGGCAGCGTCCGGATCGTGGACCACTATGACGGCCAAAACCAGATCGAACAAATCTACACCGAACTCTGAGCCGTGATTTCGGGCTCCGCGTGGGTTTGGGCGCTCAATCCCCAATACCCACGTGGGCCGTCCTGCCCTTCTTTTCGGTCGAGACGAACTTGGCTGATTCCACAGCAGCGGTTCAAGACATAGCGTGGAAATCGCGTTGCATTCGCACGCCCCAGATTTTTAGGCATGGTCGGGACAACGCGGCACATGGGACAGTGCAGCAGTTCACCCGTGCTGGCTACCTGCCTCATCCGCGCCTCAGGCTGCGCTCCGGTAGGCATGATGGAGACCGCCCAGAACCGGGGCTCGATACCACTGCCCCGAATGGAGGTCCGACGTTCGCCGCTCGGGCCGGGACGCTTTGTCCAATGCCCTGATGCGGCCGTAGGTCGTTGTGATATCCGAGGTACTCACGAAGGATCCGCAGCAGCTGGCGCTCTCCGAGGACGAGCACATGGTCCAGGCACTCCCGCCGTACGCTGCCAAGAAATCGCTCGCACTCGGCGTTCATGTTTGGTGCCCGCACCGACGTCTTCACGATCTTGATGCCACTGAGTTCTGCCACGCGGTCGAAGGCCAAGCCGAACTTCGCGTCGCGGTCGCGGACGAGGAACCGTGGACCAGTTCCATGCTCGGTCGCGGACCGCAGTTGCTGAGCAACCCACTCGGGCGACGGCCCCCGTGTGACGCCGACGTGGACCACGCGCCGCCGGTCCAACTTCATGATGAAGAATGCAAAGATGGGCGCGAAGCGAACGTCGAACAGCTGAAGGAAGTCGCAGGACCAGATATCCGCCCGATGATTGCCGATGAAGGTGGCCCAGTTCTGGCCCCGTGGACGCTTTGTGGTCGGTCCGATGTACTTCTGTATTGTCCGTTTGCTGACGCGGACCCAGCTTCAGCAGTTCTCCCCGAATCCTCTCCGCGCCCCACAGAGGGTTGTTGGACGCCATTTCGCGGATCAAGGCGATCGTCCGGGAGTCGATCCTCGGCTTGCTGTGGGCGCGGGACTTGCGAAGCCAGTGAAGCCGAAACGCATCGCGGTGCCACCGGAGGAGATTCTCTGGCTTGACTAAACGGAGGGCCGTGGACCATGTGCGAGTGCAACGGGCGAGACCGATCAGCAGCCAACGGTCGGCGAGCCTCAAGCGTGGACGCTTGCTCCCGCGCTCGAGGACCAGGAGCTGATGGCGGAGAAGCGCGTTCTCGGCAATGAGCTGCCGGCGCGTTCGGGTCACGTCCGCAAGGGCGCCGCCAAGGCGAAGAGGCCGGACGGTTTCCCGAACTCGCCCGAGGAGTCGAGTGGCGATCCCGTGGAA
>JAHZJA010000096.1 GCA_022601155.1 Deltaproteobacteria bacterium
GGCGCCCACCAACCGTACGCCAGAGGGCGGGTCGGCGAGCGCGACCTTGAACTCCATGTCCTTGTCGGCACCCGCGATGTCGACGACCTCGGTCGGCAGTCGCTTCACCCGCTGCACGAACGACTCGCCACCCCGGACCGCCCAGCGCGTGGGCTGAACCTCGACCCGGACGCGCTCATAGTCGGGCGCCGGATCGCCCTCCACGAGCGGGTCCACATCGAGGGGGCGCTCGATGATCGGATCGAACCGCAGATCCACCGTGTCGTACTGGATTCCGGCCAAGACCACGCCCTCGGGCATCACGATCGCCCCGCGCTCGATCTCCAGCGGCCCAGGGCGGGCGCCCTCGAGCGCGATGCTGGCGACCCCGAAATCGTAGTCCTGCAGGCGGTTGATCCGGACCCAAGGTCCACGCGCTTGGACCTGGATCGTCTGCGGCAATTCGGTGAGCAAGACCCGCTCGGGGTCGGACACCGCCCGCAGCGGCACGGTGAACCCCCGCGTGACCTCGTCGCGGGTGAACACGAACATGAACGCCGCGAGCACGAAGGCAATGGCCTTGAGGCCCCAGTTGCGGAACAACAGCTCGCTGAGCAGGCGCAGCAGCGACGTGCGCTCGGGGGCGGCTTCGGCGGTGTTCATGCCTTCTTGGCCCCCACCCGCACGCTCGATCCGCCCATCGATGACTCGCTGTCGTCACGGCGGCGGATCACCGCACTGCGGTCGAGGTCGACCTTGGACATGTCGGCCCGGGACAGGTCGGCCGCGGACAGCTCCCCGTCGGTGGTGGGAGCCCGAGTCGCCTCGGCACGCGGCGTGGTGAGCCACTCGGTGATCCGTGCCTCGAGCTCGGACACCCGCAGAGCCTCGGACATGTGCCCGGACTGCGCCAGCCGCAGTTCCCCCCGCTCCTCGCTGACCACCAGAGCCAGCGCGTCGACTTCCTCGGTGCAGCCGATCGCCGCGCGATGCCGAGTACCGAACCGGGGATCGACATGCTGATCGGTCAGCGGACAGATGACCCCAGCGCGTGCGATGCGAAAGTCCTGGATCACGATGGCACCGTCGTGGGCGATGTTGACCGCATGCGGCACGCACAGGGCCACGAGGGTCTCCGCCCGCAGCGGGGCGTCGATCCGCAGGCCTCGATTGGTGGCGACGGCCAGCATGTCGATCTCGCCCTGCAGCACGACCAGCGCGCCCACCCGGGCCCGCTTGAGACGCTCGAGTCCTGCCACCAGCTCGCCCACCGCCGACACGGCCGCCTCCCGCCGTCCTTGTGGCAGCAAGCGCTGGCCCACGTACAGCAGCGCCCGTCGCAGCTCCTGCTGGAACACCACGATCACCAACAAGATGACCGACTCGAACAGGTACTTGAGCAGGCTGGCGACGGCGATGAGGTCGAGGGCCTGCACCGTCCACGCGAGCACACCGAACGAAGCCACCGCCACCAACACGGGGGCGGCCCGGGTGCCCTGCACCACCCGGAGCAATCCGTAGGCGATGAGGAACAGCAGGCCGAAGTCGAGGCCGTCGCGCCACGTGAACGCGGTGATGAGCTCGGTGGGGCTCAATGGAGCGCCTCCCGTGGCGAAGCACCGCGCTGCGCGACAGTGTCGAATGCCTCCCGAATCGAGCGCGACACCTGCAAGGCCTGCACGGTGTCACCCACGTCGTGGACCCGCAATACGCTCGCCCCGCGGTCGACGGCCACCAGCGCTGCAGCGAGGCTTCCCGCCAGACGATTGGGGGCCTCACGTCCAGTGATCGCGCCCAGGAAGCTCTTGCGCGACGCACCTACGAGCACGGGGCACCCGGTCGCCTCCCGGAGCCATCCGGACGCCGCCACCAGGGCCGCGCTGTGCTGCGCCGTCTTGCCGAAGCCAATGCCCGGGTCGACGACAATCGAGGCCCGAGATACCCCGGCCTCGATCGCCTGGTGCACCCGCGTCGACAGCTCTTGCGTCACCTCGGTGAGCAGGTGGCTGAAGTGAACCTCTCGCTGCATGGTGCGAGGCTCACCGCGCAGGTGACCGATGACCAAGCCCACCCCGGTGCGAGCGCAAAGCGGGGCCATCTGCGGGTCGGCCAGGCCGCTGATGTCGTTGACGATGCTCGCCCCCGCCGCGATCGCGGCCTCGGCCACGCTGGCGCGACGCGTATCGATACTGATCGGCACTTCGCGCAGCGCAGGGTCGGCGCGCAGCGCCTCGATGGCCGGCACCACCCGCTGTCGTTCTCGTTGGGGATCGACCGGCTCGGCTCCGGGCCGCGTCGACTCGCCGCCCACGTCGACGAGGTCGGCACCCGCGTGAACGCAGCGCCTCGCATGCTCGAGCGTTGCGTCCACCAGCGGCGCAGTGCCATCGTGCAGACGCCCGCCGTCGAAGAACGAATCGGGGGTGACGTTGACGATCGCCATCACCTGCGGACGATGCAGCGCCAGCTCCCCGCGCGCGTGCACCCACGCCGCAGGGATGAAGCCCAGCCCTTCATCCTCCGTCATTGCGCCCCATGGTAGCGCCGCCGCGGCCGGGGCTCACGGGGGCAAACCACTGCGCGATTGCCGGCCGTTGCGACGCGGGGTGCCCCCTACGAACTCGGCCGGGGGCCTCCGCCTCGGCGCCCCATCCCACCGCGGGCGAACTGCTTGGCATCGATCCCGTAGCGCCGCAGGAGCTTGTGCAGATACTTGCGGTCCATGTCGGCTTCGCGGGCGGCCCGGGAGATATTGCCCTCGGCCCGCTGGAGCAGCCATTGGAGGTATGCCTCCTCGAACAGCTCGATGGCCCGCTCCTTCTGCTCGCGGAAGGTCAGGGTGGGATCGAACTCGATCGGCTCCCCCGGCCCGCTGGGGCGGCGACCGGTGGTGATGAGGTCGATGACGCCGTCGGGCGACAGGTACGCGCTGCGCTCCACCACATTGCGGAGCTCGCGAACGTTGCCGGGCCACTCGTAGCCCACCAGTCGCGCCATTGCCTCCGGGCCTGGGGGTTTCCACATCCCGGGCGGCAGCCGCCGCGAGAAGTGCTCGATGAGCACGGGAATGTCCTCCCGACGCTCGCGCAGAGCCGGCAGCACGGGATTGACCACCGCGAGGCGGAAGTACAGGTCCTCGCGGAACTCTCCGGCATCCACGTGCTCGCGCAGCTTGTCCGCGGCGGCGATCACTCGAATGTCGACGGACAGCTCCTCGGTGCTGCCCACGCGGCGGAGCCTCTGGTTCTCGAGTACCCGCAGCAGCTTGGGCTGGAGGTCCTTGGGTATCTCGCCGATCTCGTCGAGAAACACTGTGCCGAGGTGGGCCAGCTCGAATGCCCCGGCGCGAACATCCCCGCCCTCTTCGCGCCCAAACAGCTCGGCCTCGATGAGCTCGGGCGCCACGGCGCCGCAATCGACGACCACGAATGGTCCCTCGGCCCGGCGCGACTGCTGATGGACGGCACGCGCGACCAAGTCCTTGCCCGCGCCCGTCTCGCCCTCCAGCAAGATCGTCACCTCGGTCGGCGCCACGCGCTCGAGCACACCAAAGATGCGCCGCATCGCGAGACTGCGACCCAGCACGTCTCCGAAGCGCTCTTGGTCGCTGGGTAGGATTTCCGCCCGCGCATCACGAGGCAGAAACCTCAGCTGAACCTTGCCCACCCCCAACACATCGCCGGGCTTGAGGTAGCCGTCGGTGATCCTCGCGTTGCCGATGAAGCTGCCGTTGGTGGAGCCCTTGTCGGTGACGCGATAGGTGTCGCCTTCCCGTCGAATCTCGACGTGCTGGCGGCTCACCGATTCGTCGGGCAGTACCACGTCGCACTGACGCGACTTGCCGATCACGACCCGGTCGGTGAGCACCTCGATCTCGCGCCCACGCAGCTCACCGCTGAGGACCTGGAGACGATAGCCCTGGTGCCGCAACTCGAGCGGCTCTGGTTGCAGCTGGGTGGAGTCACCTTCGTGCACGGGATCTACGCTACCAGCGCTGGCACGACGCCAAAAGGCAGCATCGCTCAGACATTGCCGCCCTCGCTCCTCGTGGACCACAGGCCGCACCGGGGGTCGCGGCGCCCCAACGCAAAAGGGGTGACCGCGTGGCGATCACCCCTTGGGAGTCGGTGGCTCTGTGCTTCGCACCCGAGGCGGCCCGTGGTTGGTCCCACGAGCGCGGCCAGGCCGGCTCAGATGTAAAAATCGATGATGGCAGCCCCTCGCTTGACCTCGGGCTCGGCCTCACGGGTGGGCTTGGCCTGGGGCACGGGTGGACGCGGCATCGGCAGCTGGAGGCGCGGGGCCTCGGCCGGTGGGCGGCGGGAAGCGGGGGGGCGGTTGGAAATCCGGAGTGCGTTTGCCATCAGCAGCCCTCGTCGTGCAGTTGGACGTGGCCCAGAGCCTTCAGCTTCGATACCGAGTACGATTGGGCACACTGCCTGGTACGCGGCACAACTGGGGCTGGATGGACCGTTTGCACGGGAATTCGTAGAGAACGACGAATTCTCCGCGATACGACGAGACAAGTCGACTTTTCGACCGGACTGCGACGCAAGGCCATCCGGGTATCCGGTTTGCCTCTTGTCGCGAGTTCTCGTCCCCACCTAATTCAGAGTAACTCCCCAATTGGCGCGCGCAAGGTGGCTCACATGCCACCAATCCATACAGTGCGCCCGGCTGCCCCGATGTCGGAACGCGGTCCTGTGGCGATTTCGGACGTCGCGCGAGTAATCAGGGTTCCCTTCGCTACATGCGTGATTCTCGCGAATCTGATGCGCCAGCGTAGATGGCGCCGCCGGCTCTGCGGTCACGCCTCATCGTCCACGCCTGCGAGATCACAGCGAGATTCTCAGAACTCGACGACGACCCAACGGTCACCTTCGCGCTCGAGCCGGGCCACGTGGCCCTGCCCCATGTCCAGCGCCGCTTCGTCGGCGTCGGCAGCAATGGGGTCGGCGAGGTGTCGTGCGAGGCGATCGCGCGCGGTGCGAAGCGCCTCTCCGTGCTCACCTTCGGTCCACGCCTGCCGGAGATCTTCCTCTGAAAGACCCAGGCGGTAACGCCGCGGAGCGAGGTCGACCAGGACATCCCATCGGGACGCGCGTGTCGCACGCACCAGCGCGCGGAGAGCCTGCCGCGGAGTGCGCTGCGCGTAGACATCCGTGGGATCCTCGGCGAAGCGCCAGCCCTCGTGCGTCCAGACCACGCGAACCGGCAGCTCGGGCCCCATGAAGACGATCGCCTCGGGCACCGCGTGCGGGTCGTTGAGCGCCCGCTGCCAGCTGCGGCGAGCGGTGCCCTTGAGCATCGCGTCGACATCGACGGTGCCGCGAGCGCCCACCACGATGTGCTCACGAACCTCCGCCGCGTCGTCGTGGGCCACCGCGCGACCGAGATCGTGCGAGGCCTTGCGTAGCGTCCGGACCTGCGCAGGTGCACAACCCGACGACACGAGCACCAGCGTCGCGAGGCCGGCACCCAACCACCCTCGCATCGAGCTCACTTGTCGGCGTCCTTGGGCTGCATCACGGCGGTGAAGGTCGCGTTGCTCTTGAGTTCGTCCCCCGCACGAACCTGGCCCGAGAACTTCCCGATCTTCCCCAAGCGCTCGGCTTTGACGTGGATCTCGAGCAGCTCTCCCGGAACCGCGGGCGCTCGGAACTTGGCCTTGTCGATTCCGAGGAACAAGCAGTGATGGGTGCTCTGGTCGAAGTGCCCGGTGAGGTGGGCGAGCACCACTGCGGCCTGGGCCATCGCCTCCACCTGCACCACACCCGGCACGATGGGATTGCCGGGAAAGTGCCCCTGCAAGATCGGGTCACTCATCGACACCAGCTTCACCGCGATCAACGACGGACCCTCTTCATCGAATTCCCGTACGCCGTCGAGGAACAAAAACGGAAATCGGTGCGGGATGATCTCTTGGATCCGGACGACGTCGAGCATGGTCAAGGCGGGCACTAGGGTAACAGCCCCGCGACGCCCTGTGGACCACGCCGCCGGGTCCCGACTCGGTGATCGGCCACTACCGTGACTGGGGTGCGTTGCTGGCGATTCACGAAGCCGGTCATCTTGCGCATCTGCTGCGTCCGTCGCGCAATCGGTTGGTGA
>JAHZJA010001142.1 GCA_022601155.1 Deltaproteobacteria bacterium
CGTGCTGCTGTACGACGAGACGGGGACGGGGGCGAGCGCCGAGGTCTCCGTGTGGCGGCCGATTGCACCGCAGGGCCACCGATTGCTCGGTGATCGCGTGATCGCCAGCCATCAGATGCCGGGTGCTCCTGCCCTGGTGATGGTCGACGATGCGGGCGTGCTGCTGCCTCCGCGAGGGTTCGAGCTCATCTGGCAAGACACACTCAGCGGCGGGGTCAATGATGTCTCGCTGTGGAATCCGGTGCCGCCGCTGGGCTACGTGTGCATGGGCGCGGTGGCGGTGGCGGGCTACACCGAGCCGCAGATCGATCAGCTCCGCTGTGTGCACGCCGATCTCGTTCAGCGCGGCCTTGCGGCCTATGTGTGGGATGACGCCGGGTCGGGGGCGCAGTGGGATGGCAGTGTGTGGTCGTGCTTGGCTGGTGGCGACCAGGACCCGAGCGCGAGCGGTCTGGCGACCGGCAGCTTCGTGGCGCGGCGACACGGTGATGACCCCGGTGTGAACCGCTGCTACACGCTACGAGCGGACCGGGTCACGCTGGCCCGCTGAAGCATCCCCGCAGGGGGATGCGGGTCAGGCGGGCCTCGACGGTCGCATTGCCTGGCCGCAGATCGTTGCACGCAGGGGGATGGGGGGTCAGTCGTGGAGTACCTTCAGGCGGGCCTCGACGGTCCTACTGCCTGGCCGCAGATCGTTGCACGCAGGGGGATGGGGGGTCAGTCGTGCAGTGCCTTCAGGCGGGCCTCGACGGTCGTATTGCCTGGCCGCAGATCGTTGGAGCGCTCGTAGTAGGCGAGCGCACGGTCGCGATCACCTCGGGCTTCCTCGATGCGTCCGAGGTTGTAGGCGAGTGCACCGCGGGTTCCGTCGGAGCCCCCGACGACCAGTCCGTAGAAGCACGCTGCCTCCGCGGCGTCGAGTTGCCCCGCCTTGATGTGGGAGAAGCAGCGGTTGCCCCATGCGCGGGCCGAGCCGTCGAACTGGTCATCGGCGGGGTCGGGGGTCGGTAGCGCCGGTCTGAACTCCACCGGGATGTCCGGCAGGGTGGCGAGCACCGAGTCGGGATGGAATTCCACGCCGATGATGTCGTCGAGGGCCGGCGCTCGCCGTACGGGCTTCGGTTGGCCCGGTCGCAACACGGCCAATTCTTCGTCACCAATGCCCAGCCCCACTGTCTCGTCGGTCGCCACCCATAGCTCGCGCCAGTTGCCGTCGGACGCGAGCACCCGGGGATCGCCGCAGGGATCGAGGGGTGATGGGCAGGCGCCCTTGGCCGGGATCCAGCTGCTGCAGGAGCACTCGTGGCCGACCGTACCGATGTTGCCGATCGCTCGCACCAACCGACCGCGGTACAGCCGAAAGCTCAGCATCTCCGGCCACTGGGTGTCGCAATCGTCGCTCGGGTCGTCCTGGTCTGGGTGTGGCGGGTACGCATCCTCCTCGAACGACGACTCGTGGGCGTCCCACAGCTCGGTGTCGCTGCAGTGGACGCTGGGCGGGAACGTCAGCTCGAGTTCGGTGGCGCCGGGCCGCAGGGCCCAGGACTCGCGGGTACCGTCGTAGATGTTCAGGCCGTTGCAGACGTTGGACGACATCATACCGTTGAGGTACACGCGACCGCCCAAGACGGCAGTGGTGGCGTAGTCGGGGCGCAGTGCGTCCGTCCCACACTCCTGTTCGTATTCCTCGACGTCATACGGGGACATCTCGATCTCGGCGAGGGTCTCGGGATCTTCGAGATCGAACTCGGGCACCGGATCGCCATCGGTGGAGATGCCGTACACCGTGATGCACGAGCACGGGTCGTGATTCCAAAGCCCCTCGGGCGCAAAGTGTGGCGTGCCGTCGGAGTCCACCCGCACCCGCACCGCCACCGTGCTCGATGCCGAGGCGAGGGTGGCCTGCGGCATGGGGTCGTCCGGTTGCAGATCCAACGGCAGCACGCACGCGTCACCAAAGTCACCGCGAGGGCACACGGGCAGGCTGGGTGCTTCGGGGCCCAGCATCGTCGACAGCTCGACCTCCACGACACCCCAGGCCGCCGCATCGCCACCGGGCCGACCGCCGACCCACAGCCCAGGCAGTGTCCGGATCTCGGCTGTGGGGTCTACGGGGACGACGGTGGTCTCGTCGGACTGCAGCAGGATGAACGCGGGCCGAGCCGCTGTCGGGGCCAGCTTCGGCTGCGGTCGAGGGGGAGCGGTGGCACGGGCCGTCGCGGGCTCGGCCGGGCTCTGAGAGGGGCGACACGCCACGAGCGTGACCAGTGGAGCGGCCCACCGCGACACTCGACGGATGAACACCCTGGGGCACGACGCCTGCATCGACACAGTCTAGTCGCCTTGCACCGCGACGGCTGTCGCGGGCCGAACGACGGGCAATGGGTCGCGACGACGGCCGAGCACGGGTACCATGGTGGCGGTGCTCGGCCGTTTTCATGGGGTGATGCTCTGCGCGGCGGTCGTGATCGCCACCGGATGCCCTCGGAAGATGGCATCGCACCACTCGCCGGCCAATGGCGGGGATACGGTGGTGCCGCGCGAGCCCAAGCCCGCGCCCAAGCCCGTCGTCGAGCCCGGGCCCGAGCCTGAGCCACAACCCGAGGGCTGCGCCGAAGGGGGAAGCCCCTGGAGCGGCAAGGCCGTCGGCTGCAGCTACGAGCACGGCGGGTGTTGCTACGAGTCCGCGGCCCATGCGTGTGCGGCCGCCGGATGCCCCGGAGCGCACTGCATCGTGCTCGAGTCGTACCCCGCGCAGATCTCTTGCGACGGCTAGGCTCGAACCGCTCAATCCCAGGTGGTCGAGCGCGCCTGGGGCTGCCCGCGGTGGGGTCGCTCGGGCGCTCGTCGTGCGCCCCGACCCAGCTTCGGCCTCGGGCCCCGCCTACGGATGCGCTCTTGGCACGCGCGACCGATGAGTGGCTCGCGTCTGTAGGGGCGCTCGCGGTCGCACGACAGCGCCGAGTCGAGCTGGTTCACAGCGTCTTCCTGAGCCCTCGGTCCAGTGCATCCGCGATGCCGCTGCGCTCTCGTTTCGTGAGCGCGACGACCCGCCGCGCATCGATGCTCCGGTAGTAGATCCTCTGGTCGCCGTTGTAGACGTAGTAGTAGATGGCCTCGGCCAGATGAGCCGATCCCCAGGCCAGGGTCGCATTGACCCAGATGTACAGGTCGTTGCGCCAGTGGTTGCTCGAGATCCAATTTTCGATGGCCAGCATCTCGCCATTGGCCCAGTGGGTCGCGGCCACGATGTTGTCGTCGTCGTTGCTACCGCCGATACCCAGGCCGAACAGGTGCGTCCAATCGTAGCGGACGTCGAGCCATTGGCCTCGGAGCCAGTGGTATCGTGTGTTCATCCCCCTGGCGTACGTGCGTGCGCTCAACGTCGTGTCTGAGGGCTTGTTGTCTCCGCGGGAGTCACCTCCACCCACGTCGAC
>JAHZJA010001143.1 GCA_022601155.1 Deltaproteobacteria bacterium
AGATCCCCCGCCACGCGCCGCGGCAACTGGCCGCCGCAATCTCCGTCGCCCGCCGCGAACGGGGGCCGGTGTTGCTCTCCCTGCCGCTCGACGTCGCGTTGGCACGCATCCCCGACATCGCGTGCCCGGTCCTGGAGGTCCAACCTCTGCGGCCGAACGAACGCTTCCTCGACAGTGTCGCGGCCGCCCTGTCTAGAGCACGTCGGCCCCTGATCCTCGTCGGGCCCGAAGCGCGCCCCAGTGCGCCGGCCATCCGGGCCCTTGCTTCACGGCTCCGGATCCCCGTGATGACCTCACCTGCCGCCAAGGGCATCGTGCCCGAGGATCGCCCGGGGTGTCTGGGCGTGTTCGGTTTCGGCGGCCACCCCTCGACCCGCCGGTGGCTTGAGCAGGAGCGGCCCGACACCCTGCTCGTGCTGGGTTGCTCGCTCTCCGAGGTCAGCACGAACAGCTGGTCCGAGCTGCTCCAACCAGCGGAGACAATGATTCAGCTGGACTCGGATTCTCGCCGAATCGGCGTCAACTACCGCGTCGACCTGGCATTCGCTGGCGACTGGCACGGCGCGATCGAGGCCATCGACCGTCGCCTCAACGACGCTGCACCAAAGGCGATCGATCCTCCACGGGTCACTCGGCTGGAGGCCGAGCGCGAGACCGAAGACACCGCCGTCCTGCACCCGGCGCGGTTGCTGGTCGCCCTACAGAGTCTGCTGCCCGGCGACGCGCTCTTCACCGCAGACATCGGTGAAAACCTTCTGTTCGCAGTGCACCACCTACGGATTCGCGAGCCCGACCAGTTCGTGACGGCGATCGAGTCCGGTTCGATGGGCTCCGGTCTGGGCGCTGCAGTCGGCGCGAAGGCGGCGGCCCCGAATCGAACCGTCGTGTCCATTTGTGGCGACTACGCCTTCCAGATGTACGGCATGGAACTGGCCACCTGCGTCCAGGAGGGCTGGGACGTGATCTTCGTGGTGATGAACGACGCTCGCATGCGGATGGTCGAAGCCGGCCTGACGCGAATCTACGGACGCACACTCGATATGAGCGGCCCAACGATCGACTTCGCCGCCCTCGCCCGGGCTCACGGAGCTGCGGGCGTGGTGATCGAGACGGCGCAGGACTTGGTCGAGGCGCTCTCCGCCCGTCCCACCGATCGCCCCCTGCTGCTCGACTGCCGAATCGACCCAGCAGCCTCGTTCTCCGCCAATGCGAGGGTCCAGGAGTTGGGGACCTTCAACGAGGATTGAATGACACACGCCAATTCCCACCCCATCGGCCTCCGCTCCCTCGCGGTTGGCTTCCCAAGCCTTCGCCGCACCAACGACTACTGGCGCACGCTGTACCCCCAGGTGGTCGAGCGGGCCGAGCAGCACAGCCTCGCCAAGGTGTGGGCACCGCCCCCCGAGGGAGAGGTGCGCATCTTGTTCGACACCACGATGGACCCGTTTCGCGAGGACCCGTTTCGCGGTGCCGTCGAACGCCGCATCCGAAGCGCCAGCGAAACGGCGCTCTCGATGGAACTCACGGCGGCCAAGGGTGCGCTCGCGGCCGCCCACGTCGATCCGGCGAGCGTCGACCTGACGTTGGTCGCGTCGTTCATGGGCGACCGACTGGGGGTGGGCAACGCCTCGTTTCTCGCCGCCGAGCTCGGGCTAGGCGGGCCTGCGTGGAACTTCGAGTCGGCCTGCTCCGGCTCCGTCGTGGGTCTGCTGCAGGCGAGCAGCCTGGTCCGAAGCGGCGACTACCAGCGCGTGTTGGTCGTCGTCTCCACATCGAACTCCAGGCAGGTGACCGACGACGACTCGATGGGGTGGTTTGTCGGGGACGGCGCGGGTGCGTTCTTGGTGGAGCGCGTGAAGGCGCCCTTCGGCGTCTTGGGCGGACGGGTCATCCCCTCGGTCGAGACCAATGACATGTTCCGAATCCGCGTCAAGAACGACGGCTCGGGGGGGACCCGCTTCGTGACCGAGGCAGGGCCGCACACCGCCGCGATCGCTCGGGACTACGCGGAGACCTATCTGCGGCAGGCCGTCACCGCCGGGCTCGCCGCGGCGGGTATGGAGCTCGAAGACGTCGACTACTGGGTTTTCAATACACCGACGGCCTGGTACGCGGAGCTTTGCGGTCGCACGCTGGGCATTGAGCCGGACCGCTATCACAGCAACTACGATCGCTACGCCAACATCGGCGCTGCCCTCATGCCCGCGACCCTCTACCACGGGCTCCACGACCAACGAATTCGCCCCGGCGACGTGGTCGGGATGTACTCCATCGGCAGCACCGCGACCTCTGCCTGCGCCATCGTACGGATCGGTGAGGTCGGCCTCGGCGACTACCCAGAGCCACCCGCAGTCCCCGACGCCGACGTGGCCGAGCGCGCAACCCCGACCCCCGCCATGGGCGACATCGTCTCGTCCGCCCCACAGACGCAGCCGCTCCGGTCCGGCCGGGCGAGCGTGCCCGAGCTCAGGGCCCTGGCCCTGGCCCTGTGGGGTGATGACCCGCCGGGGGAGGTCCGCGAAGCACTCGACCATCCCGCCACCATCGATGAACAGAGGCTGGGCCGCACATGGACCCGCGAGCACCACCTGGATGTCGGCAAAGGGGTCCAGCTGCGCGTCACCGAGATGTTCAGCCTCGCCAGCTTCGTCGCCACTCCGCGCCGCGGAGTCGTGCTCCTGCCTGGCCCGATCTGCCTGGGCAGCAGCTTCGAGATCGATGTGGACGGGTACGGTTTCCAGAGCGACCTGGCGCGTGACGGATTCTTCACCTTCGCCATCGACTACTGTGGAACCGGCGGCAGCAGCCAGCCCGAAGATGGCCACGACTTGGACCACGACCGCCAGGTCGAGTACGTAGGGGCGGCGATCGCCCAGCTCCGGGCTTTGCGCTGGCTTCCGCCCGTCGATGTGATCGGAGAGTCGATCGGTGGCGCCATCGCGGCCGAGCTGGCGGCCGACGAGACCATGGTCCGCTCCTGCGTGATGTCAGCCGTCTTGTATCGTACGGGGTCGAGCGCGTTTGAGACCGCGTTCCTCGACCCGCGCTTCCTTGAGATGCTTCGAGGACAGCCGGACGGCTACATGCAGATGTCTGCCGACTACTACGGCAACATCATCGCCGGTGCCCCGCCGGCGGTGGCGCGAGAGCTGTTGGCCAACCAGCCCGGTCGCTACGCCGTCGCGCCGCTGCTCCAGCCCACCACGCTGCCGTGGTTCGACCCGACGGGTGCGCGCGTCCCCGCCCTGATCGTGCAAGGCGAGCACGACAACGTCGCACCCCACAGCGACGCAGACGACCTGGCGGCCCAGTACGGGCGCACCGCTGGCGGGCGTGCCGACGTCGTACGTATCCAAGGCGCACGACACATCCCGAGGCTGGACGGTCAAGCGCAGGCGGCCCGGTTCCGTGCGGTCATCCGGGCCTTCGTAGGAGAGCGATGACCGGCACGGTACTCGTCACGGGTGCGAGCCGTGGACTCGGCTTGGCCACCGCCGTCGCGTTTGCGGAGGCCGGCCACCAGGTCTTCGCGACGATGCGCGATCCCGCCAAAGCCCCCGAGGCCCTGGAGTCCCGGACCGACGTCGAAGTCCTTCGGCTCGATGTCACCGACCCCACGACCGTCGCTGCGGCGATCGACCGCGTGCGCGTCTCGACGGGCGATGTCCCCGACGTGCTGGTCAACAACGCCGCCGTTGGCGTCATATCGGCGCTCGAGGAGCTGCAACCCGACGAGCTCCGCGACGTACTGGAGACGAACGTGGTGGGGGTCTTCGAGACGTGCCGACGGGTTGTCCCGGGGATGCGCGCCCGAGGAAGCGGCCGTATTGTGAACATCGGCTCCATCGGCGGCCGCGTCGCAACGCCGGGCCTGGGCTCCTACTCGACATCGAAGTTCGCGCTGGTCGGGCTGACCACTACGCTTCGGCGCGAGCTACGTCAGCGCGGTATCGACGTCGTATTGATCGAGCCTGGGGCGGTGCGAACCGACCTCATCGGGCCCGGGCGCTCATTCGGGAGAGCCGCCTGGCGCACCTCGAGCGGGCCCTACCAGGCGATCTACCAGCGGCTCGCGACACTGATGCAGTCGAGCTTCGAGACCATGGGCATGACACCCGAGGAGCTCGCGCGACGGATCGTTCGCGCCGCCACCTGCAAGCGACCACGCGCTCGCTACGTGATCGGGGCGGACGCGAGGGCTCTGGCATGGTTTCAGCGCATGGGGGATGGGGCGCTGCAGGACGGACTCTTGGAGCGCTCGTTCGCCACACTCATGGGCCGAGCGAGCGGCTGACAGACTTCGGGAGGAGACCTGTCGACCCCTCAAGGGGTTCACTTGTGGGTCTTGGGAGGAACTGGAGAACCTACCGACCCGGGGGCGAGCGAGCGGGGTCGATGCTAGGGTCGACCCATGCGAAGCCTCCTCAGGGCGCGGGCGATGAGCTACGCGGTGCTCGGCGCATGCATCGCGAGCGCCGCCTGCGGTGACGGCGGGAGCGTCGACGACACCGCAGCGAACCCCGGCTCGAGCGATGACGGGTCCTCGACCGGGGGGCCCGACGCGAGCACGACGACCGGGGGTCCCGGAACCACCGACGATGGGCTCGATGTCGAGACCGGCGCGGACGGATCCGGCACCACGGACACCGATGGATCGAGCAGTACCGGCAGCGAGCTGCCGCCGGTGTGCATCCCTGAGGCGTTCCCGCCCACGTCGGTGGAGGATGACGGCTATCAGCGCTTCGAGCTGTGCGGGTGGACGGTCTACATGCGCATCGAGCTGTTCGAGCTGCCGCTGGGCCACGATGTGTACGACGCGTTGGCCGAGGATCTGATCATGTCGATCGAGGTCCTTCCCGAGCCGGCGGTGGAGCTGTTGCAGGACACCAACCTGTGGATGGAGCTGGACGTGCCTCAGTTCCCGGGGGCGGTCTATCACCCCTCCGCGCAGTGGCTCGAGGACAACGGCTACCCGACCAAGTGGGCCGAAGGCGTGCAGTTCGGCAACGCCGAGAACTACATGAACTGGGTCGCCCAGCAACCGGCGATGGTCGTTCACGAACTCACGCATGCGTGGGACCATCGGCAATTCGGGTACGCGCATCCGGAGGTCCTCGCCGCGTACGAGGCTGCGATGGCGGCGGGCCTGTACGATGCGGTCGAGTACGTGGATGGCCAGATCCTGGAGGCCTACGCCACGAACAATGCGGCCGAGTACTTCGCCGAGATCAGCGAAGCGTACTTTTGGAGCAACGACTTCTACCCCTTCGTTCGGGCGGAGCTCGAGCGCCACGACCCGGTCGGGTATGCGGCGGTCGAGCAGGCATGGGGGATCCGAGCTGCGGGGGGTTGAATCATGCGAGAGACCCTCGTTCGTCACGTCGTGATCACCGGCCTTCAGGTCGACGACCCCGTGGGGTTCTCGCTCTACTGCGCGCGCATGCGGCCGATCCTGGTCTCGTACGGCGGAGAGGTGTAGTACGACTTCGTGGTGTCGGAGGTGATCGATAGCCCCATCGATGCTGCGATCAATAGGGTCCGCGCGCTGTCGTTCCCCGACCGGGCGGCTCGGAAGGCGTTCTATGCCGACGCCGAGCATCGTCGCTTGCTCGAGGAGCTGTACGAGCCCGCGGTGGACAGCACGGCGCTCATCGGGGCCCATGACGCGCCCGGGGATTCACTGGGCTGAGTCGATCGACGTTGGTCCCATCCCCGTTGAGGGCCGCGCGGCCGCCTTGCTACGGTCGTGGGTTGAACAAGCGAACGATGGGAGCGATCGGGCTGGGGGTCTTCTCGGTTGCCTGCGCGACGGGGGCCTTCGAAACGCAGCCGACCAATACGGTCGAAATCGAGCCCGTCGAGAGGGTCGAGGGGCCCGGGGTCGTCAACGGGATCGTCCGCGATGCGGAGACCGGGGAAGCGATCGCAGGGGCCGTGATGGTCTTGCAGTGCTCCTGTCTCGAGAGGGTAGGAAATTTAGGCAGCCATTTTCAGGGTGGACCCCTGTAATCCAGGCCACGAGCCGATGGGCAGGTTTCCGTAACACTCGATATCGGCCGAAAAACCTGTCGACCCCTCAAGGGGTTCACTTGTGGGTCTTGGGAGGAATTGGAGAACCTACCGACCCGGGGGCGGGCAGTGCCAACGAGCCCCGAGCAGCGACCTCACGCATGAGCAGCTGTTCTTCATCGCCTACGCCCAGGAGTTCTGCGTCTACGCCACGCCCCAGTTCGCGGCGGCCGTGATCGGCAAGGAGACCGCCCACGCTCCCGACGCAACGAGAGTCAACACCACCCTCTCCCTCGACCCCAACTTCTCCCGAGCCTTCGCCTGCACTCCGCCGCCCGACGCGGCGCAGTGCGACGTGTGGTGACCTCGACGCCCGAGCTCACCCGCTCCGCACCACAGGCGACTGACGTGTGGTGCGGGTAGGTGACATTGACCGCGAATTCGGAGTGGGCCCGAAGTAGCCTGACCATTGATCACAAGTCGGCGGGGCCGGAAATTTTGCGCTGAGGAAGTGGTCATAGCTGTCGATGACGGAACTGGCAGCGGAGCGTTGGGCCTTCCACACGTTTGCTCGGGCGCGTCTGGGGGACCCCAGGCGAGTACGACGGCTGGTCGGCATGGCCGCAGCGGTGGCTCGGTGTCCTGGCGGCACGGTCACGGTGACGCAGCCGACGGCAGCCGCGAAGGAGGGAGCA
>JAHZJA010000097.1 GCA_022601155.1 Deltaproteobacteria bacterium
GTCATGCGTCGAGGAGCGAAAACACTGCCACAGCGGTCGGGGGCGGTGTTATGGCGCGTGGAAAACCGCCAAAGTCGAGCCTAGACCCGACGACTGAACGTGCCGTCCCAGCCGTGACGGCACCGCCCCCGCCACGAACGCGCCCCGCCTGTGATGGCGCCTCTCCGCCTGACGGCGCCGCCTCTCCTGGAGTGGCGCCCGCACCCGTGACGGCACCGCCCCCACCATGCACGCGCCCCGCTCGTGATGGCGCCTCCCCGCCTGTGATGGCGCCCGCACCCCGACGGCGCCGCCTCATCTGTAGTGGCGCCCGCGACCTCGATTGTCGCCCCCGTTGGGTCACGACTGGACTGCGAGCACCCCGCCCCGCCGGCCAAACCGACGGAGAATCCCGCACGTACCGGCCCGATCACGGCCGCGGGCCACAGTCGTCGTTCGACTGCCCGTAACCCGAGCCGAAGGGTACGATTCGTACCCCCGTGGACCCCCGCCAGGACCAGACCCTCCAAGACGTCGACGATCGGGTGATGTTGTCGTCGATCGCCCGCGGGCTGTTCGGCAACAAAGCCGCGACGGCGGTGCGGGCAGGCAGGTTCGTGATCCTCGAGCGCATCGGGGCAGGAGGCATGGGCACGGTGTTCCAAGCCTACGATCCTCAGCTCGACCGACGGGTTGCGCTCAAGGTCTTGCGGTCGTCCGCCGAACAGGTCGATCGAGCGGCGGCATCCCGGATCCAGCGGGAGGCCCTCGCCCTCGCCCGGCTGTCGCACCCCAACGTGGTCACGATCCACGAGGTCGGCACCGCCAACGACCAGACGTTCTTGGCGATGGAGTACGTCGAGGGCGAAGACCTGGCGTCGTGGCTGCAGTCGCATCCGCCAGGGTCGCCGTCACGCCACGCCCGTGCCCTCGATCTACTCGTGCAGGCCGGCCGAGGCCTGGCCGCCGCCCATCACGCGGGCTTCGTCCACCGCGACTTCAAACCGGGCAACGTGCTGGTGGGCAACGATGGTCGCGCACGGGTGGCGGACTTTGGCTTGGTGCAGGCCACCGGAGAGTGGTCCTCGGAGGTCGACTTCGAGCCCCAGCCCATCGACGACCAGTCGTCGGTCAATCCCAACACCGCTCGGTTCACGCAGACGGGCACGGTGATGGGTACCCCGCGATACATGCCGCCCGAGCAGCAGATGGGCGGCATCGTCGATGCCCGCAGCGATCAGTTCGCGTTTTGTGTGACCGCATGGGAGCTGCTGTTCGGAACCCCCCCGTGGCCCCGGCGCCCCAAGCCCAGCGCACCGCCGTCACGTCCTGCCGGAGCACCGCGATGGCTCGTCGGCGTCCTGCTGCGCGGCCTCGCCGAAGAGCCCGAGCACCGCTACCCCTCGATGAACGCGTTGCTCGACGCACTGTCGAAGGACCCCCGGCGCCGCAACCTACGGTGGGGATTGGTCGCAGGCGTGGTGGTCGGCCTGGGCGCCGCGGGGGGCGTGCTGGCGCACCGGTCGTCGACCCTGTGCGACGACGGGCCTCGTCGGATCGCTGCGGTCTGGAACGACGACCAGCGCGCGCGACTCGACGCCCATGTGAGCGGGTTGTCCCCGACCGACGGTGCACCGATGTGGGCGCGCATCGAGAACCACCTCGACACCCACGCGGAGCATTGGCGCACCACCTTCGCGGAGGTCTGCGATGCGGGTCGTCGCCACAACGAGCTTCCTGGGCGGGCGTTTCGAGCGTCCATGGCGTGCCTCGACCTCCGTCACGCGGATCTGCAGGCCAGCGTGGAGGTCCTCGAGGGCCTCGAGACCGCGGGTCTGCCGTGGGCCCTGGACGTGACGCACGATCTTCGCGATCCGACCCAATGCCTCGATCCCGAGCGACCGGGTGAAGAGTTCGTGCTTCCCGACGATCCCGACGCCGCCACGCGCGTCCTCGAGCTCGCACAGCAGGTGACCCACGCGCGGTTCGAGGGCCTGACCGGCGACTGGGACGGCGCCCTCGATCGCGTGCGCCAGCTGCAGTCGAGTATCGAGGCCGCGGACTACCGCCCGCTGGACCTCCAGGTCGCCAACCTCCGCTACACCGCAGCGATCTCGCAGTCCCGTAGCGAAGACGCGCGCGAGATCGGCACCCGCTCCTACTGGCTCGCCCTCCGGCACGGCGACGACGGTATGGCCGCCGTGTTCGCCCGCCGCCTGCTCGACTTCTCGCTCGGCGACGACGACATGGAGACCGCCGCGCAGTGGCTGGAGTATGCCCAGGTGTTGGGTGATCGGGCGCGGGTTGGAGACTCCGCGGTTGCACTTCGGCTGCTGGCGCACGCTCGCATGTTGGTCGAGCGCGACGGCAACCTTCCTGCCGCACGCGCCCTCATCGAGCGCGCCATCGAGCTGCAGCGCGGGGTATGGGGCGACGAGCATCCCGCCACCATCGGCCCTCGGAGCGGGCTGGCGATCGTCGTCCGCCGGATGGGTCAGCCCGATGCAGCCGTGGCGCTCAACCGCGAGAACCTGGCCATCTCGCAGCGCGCCTACGGCGACGACAGCCTCAAGGCTGCGAACGACATGGATCGCCTCGCCACTTCCCTCAGCCGGGCGGGGCAACACGAAGAAGCCCTCGCATGGGGGCAGCGCTGCGTTGCGGCTCGCCTCAAGTGGCTCGGCGAAGACCACAAGAAGGTCGCCCTGGCGCTCGACAACCTCGGGGCCACTGCATCACGAGCCGGACGACGGAGCCTCTCCCTGGAGAGCTTCGAGCAGGCGATGGCCATCTATCGCCGCATCACTCCGGAAGACAACCGCAGCCGACTTCACTGCGAACACAACCTGGCTTCGATCTACCGCGCGGAGGGCCGGCTCGACGAGTCACTCGAGCTGGCCGCGCACGCCGCACAGACGTTCGAGCGCAACTACGGCCCCGATCACTGGCTCACGGCGATGGGCCTTCACGGCCTCGCCCTCACCCAGCTGATTCGTGGTGAGCTCGAAGCGGCCGAGGCCTCCGCCCGCCGCTCCGCCGACATCCGCACCAAGGTGTGGGGCGCCGACCACCGCACGACCCTCGACTCCCGCCTGGCCCTGGTCCAGATCATCGCCCGCGCCCGACCGACCGACGCCCTGCTGATGTTCCCCGAGCTGCTGTCCGCCATGGAGCGCAACGGGGACCCGATGGATCACGCCCGCGCCCTGAGAATCTACAGCGAGCTGCTCATCGAGAAGCACCGGCTCGACGAAGCACTCGAAGCCGCGCGAGAGGCCACGACCCTGTCGATCCCCTCCGACGCCCTCGGCCGAGCCCACGCCGCCCTCACCCAGGCTCACCTCGCACGGGGGGAGCTGGCCGAGGCTCTGGCCGCCGCCGAAGAGGGTCTCGATCACACCCGCGGCTCAGAGGACCAGGAGGTCATCGACGTACTCGAACGACTGCGGGCCCAGGTGGCCGAGTCCAAGGCGCCGTGATCCGCTCCCGAGCCGCACAGTCCCACCGCTCGGCCCAGGCTACTCAGGGCACGTCGGACGTCGCGACGCGAGAACCCGCGTAGCGCTCCAGCTCCACACGCCACGGCACATCGGCCGGCAACCCGGCCAGGGCCCGTTGGGCGGCCACGATGGCGCGGTCGGCCCGCTCCGTGTCGCCGTGGGCATCATGGACCCGTGCAAGCTGATGCTGCAGACGGCCTTGGGCCACCACATCACCCGCCGCTTCGGCACAGCGGACTCCATCGGCCAAGACCTGCGCCGCCAGCACGGCCTCATCCTCGGCCATCAGCAGCGCCCCGAGCTCGAGTCGCACCATGATCGCATCGCTGGTGTTGGCCAGTCCGGCTGCATCGAGGCCGTCGAGCGCCGACCGAAGGGTGACGCGAGCACTGTCCGGATCACCGCCGCGGCGCTGCGCCACGCCGAGATTGGCGCGCACCCGAAGCAACTGGGGGTGGTCGGGGGGAAGACTCGCATCGCGAAGCACCGCGCGCGCGTCACCGAGAATCGCCCGAGCCTGAACATCGTCGCCCTGGGCGAGCACCGCCACTCCAAGCTCGACCATCGTGCCCGCGCGGTCGAGTGATCGCCGACCCGACGCCTCGGTCTCACGAAACTCGACGACCTCGCGCAGATCGGCCACCGCGCCCTCGGCATCGCCAGACCGCAGTCGGATCGAGCCGAGCACCTCCAGCATCGCCATCGTGCGCGGGTGATGGGCGCCCCGCGAGGAACGCAGCCGCTGCACCAGATCGATGGCCTGCTCGCGTGCCTCGGTCAGTCGCCCCACGTGGGCCGCCGCCCGCACCACCCATTCGTCGAGCGTCAGGCGGGTGGAGTCGGTGGCCGAGACCTTGCGGGCCGCCGCGTCCGCGGCCGCGCGGTAGATGGCCAGCGCCTTGCGGTAGTCACCACGGGCGAGCGGCTGATGACCCCGGGTACCCGCAGCGACGATCGACGCGATGGCCTCGGGACCCAGCTGTTGCGTGTAGAGCCGCTCAGCTCTGGCGTAGGCGGGGTCCATCGCGACGTGATCACCGAGCTCGCGCAGCAGATCGCCGTAGGCGAGGTTCCACTCCGCGGCCAGCAGCGACGGCGCGCCGCCCAGCGAGGCCTGCGCGGCGTGCTCGAGCACGTCCCGCGCAACCTCCAGCCGTCCACGCGCGCGCTCGAGCCCGGCGCGCACCAGGCCGTACTCCAGGGCCTCGGTGGTGTCGGCCGGGGAGCGCGGCGGCAGGCCTTCGAGCGTGGCCAGTCCCGCATCGACTTCACCCAGAGCCAAGTGTTGTCGTGCGCGATCGAGGATCGGCTGCGTGCGCGCGTTGGCCCCGGGGGCCACCAACCCGACCGCGTTGGGCTGCGCACATCGATCGAGCTCGTGGTCGAGTGCTTGGACCGCCTCGACCCCGTGCACCGCGGTCTCGGCGGTGGGTACCCGCAGCACCCCCAGCAGCGCACGCTGGCGCGACATGTGACGATCGAGGCAGCGGGCACGCTGATCGTGGAGCTGGGCCTCGACCGGAGCACTCCGCAGGGCACCCCGGCACGCGTTGATCCGCTCGTCCTTCCAGCGCGCGACCATGCGATCGAATGCAGCGATCGTCTCGTCGGCAACGACGGTGGCGTGGGGCGTGGACACGCTGCCCAGCCGCAGGCGCAGCTCGGCACGCTGCGCCCCAGACCACATCGCGTCGGACACGGAGACGGCGGGCGCGCAACCATCGGACGAGTCCGGCCCGGGCTGCCCAAACCACTGCACCGCCCCCAAGCTCATCAGTCCACCCAGGCCCAGCGCCATCACCACCGACCGGTTGCGAACCGCCCGGCGCTCCAGGGCATGTTCGAGCTCGGCCAGAAGTGGCGCCATGCTCGGGTAGCGATCGTCCGCCCGCCGCGACAGCGCCCGGAGGACGGCGCGACGAAGCCGGCCGGGGACGCCCGTCTTGCGCGGGAACGGCCGCACCGTCCCGTCGATCACCGAGAACGCGTACTCGGCCGCGTTGCGACCGGCAAACGGCAAGCTCCCGGTCAGCCCCTCGTACAGTGCCACCGCAAACGAGTACTGATCCGCCCGAGGATCGGAGGGCTGCGACTTCATCTGCTCGGGCGGCATGTAGGCCGGCGTGCCGAGCCGGGCTCCCGCGGGTGTCAGCGTGGTCGACAAGTCGCCCGAGGGCAGCTCATCTTCGGTGGGTCGCCACCGCCGTACGCCGCTCGCCACCGCGTCGGGCCCCGCCGCCACTTGATCGCCCGAGGCCTTGGTCACCCGCGGATCGCGAGCCGGCTTGGCGAGGCCAAAATCAACGACCTTGGCGCAGCGCTCGGTCGTCAGCAGCACATTCTCGGGCTTGAAGTCACGGTGGACCACGCCACGGGCATGCGCGGCCATCAGCCCGCGTCCCGCCTGGAGGAACACCTGCACCACATCTCGCCAGCCCGTGGCTTCCTTGCGCCGCATCCAGGCCCGGAGAGTTCCACCGTCGATGAGCTCCATCGCGATGAACATGTCTTGGCTGAGCGGGTCGACGCCGACGTCGAACACCTGGGCCACATGGGGGTGGCTGAACCTCGCCACCACTTGCGCCTCGCGTTGCAGCCGCTGACGGGCAGGCTCACCGGGCCGGTCTTCGAATCGCAACCGCTTGATCGCGATCATCCGATCGAGCTCGGGATCGTAGGCGCGATACACCTCGCCCATGCCTCCGCGACCCAGCTGGTCGAGCAACACGTAGCGACCCAGCTGCCGAGAGGGGCTACGCGCCAAGCCATGCCGCGGCGGTCCGTCCTCGGACAGCGTCTGGCGCAGCATGGGCTCCGCACCCGTGGACTGCGACGGCACACGCCGCAGGCCGGAAGTATCGACTCCCCCCTTCACGATCCCCCGGGCGAAACTAGCACCGTGAAATCGGTGGGGTTATCAGGCGCCCCCCCACAGTTGCACTTTGCCGGTGTCCGTTGTCGGGACTGGGTGGCTTCGCGCCCTGTCAGGATTTCGGTGCCGCTGCCCCGAGGTGGAATCCGGCCGTCCGCCGTTGTTTCCACACACGTGTCAACTCTGCGATCGCTTCTGCGGGCGGGTGCACGCACCATGCCTCGCGATCCGACCAGACACCCATGCGCTCGAGGGTCTGGACGGCGTCTGGACCATCGAAGTCGACGTGAACGTCGAAGCGCTCGCGCAGCCACTGTGCCGCCGCCGCAGACAGCTCCGCTTCGCTCGTCACCCCGCCGCGGTGTGCCAATGCGTACGTCAGCACCGCTTCCTTGAGCTCTTCGTGACCGATGTTCGCCACCAGTCGATCGAGCACACCCGCGTTGTTGGCGACGTTTTGGTAGTAGAGGTGGTGCGTCATCTGGGACAGCCGGGTGTGCTTGGCCCGGCGGTACCCCAGGAACGAGCGCACGGATAATCCGCACAAGGCGACGACCGCGACCCACATCAGCTGGGTGGCCGCCACCGCATTCTCGAACAGCTTGGTCGCCAAGCCACCGAGCGCACCGAGGCTGCCCCCGAACACCTTGAGACGATCGAACGGGCTCATCTCCACTTCCGCGTGGGGCAACAACGCTTCCACATCGGCGACGGGGATCTCGCGAAACAGCTTGAGGTTGAGGGCCTCGCCGTCCTTGGCTCGGAACACCACCGCCAAGCGCTGATACAGCTCGACCTCGTGGTTGACGCCCTTGATCGGTCGCCGCAGGGTCCGTACCGCCCGTGACCCCTTGGACCGACCACGGACCCACAGCTCGATCCAATCGATGCGGTCGGGGTTCACCCGAATACGAATGCCGTGAGAATTGCCGGCCCCAACGGCAGCGTTCACCTGCACGTCGTCGAGTGCCTCGTAGTTGGCCTTGTCGAGCAGATAACCGACCAAGCGCCGGGTGTGGTCCGCCTCCCGCCACCGCTCCAGCTCGTCGTCGACCAGCAAGGTGTCTCGGGCCGGGTTGTGAGGGTCGTAGGCGCGCTCCACCTCGCGCCGCAGCTCGCCCATCTCCTGCGCCACCACCCGGTCGAGGCCCTGCGCCACGTCGCGCAATTGTTGCGCCGAGCACCCGAACTGCTCCGCATCCTCGGCCAGAGCGTCGACCAGGTCGTCCGGACGCAGCGGAATGAAGCGATCGTCGGGCAAGTGCACACCGAGCCCAGAGGCTGGGGTGGGTACACGACGGGCGGGCGCAAGGGCCATGGGACGGCGAGCGTAGCAAGCCCTTCTCCTTACGGGGCCAGCGGCATGGATCTGCCGCCTCCACATCCCGGGTAATGGAGTCCACCCCGGCCAGGGGACCGAGACTGCGGTGGGGGCCGGCCATCCGAGTGACTTCCGTGTTCGGCCCACGCGGCCGGCTCAGGGCACGGCGACACCGAAATCGGTACAGGTCCAAGGCTCGCCGGGCAGCAACCGGGGCGCCCAGTAGGCACACAGCTTCGCGGGATCCGTCGCGTCCGTCCGCAGTCGCGGCGACCGACCGCCGGGCGCATGCTCCAGCCCTTGCAACAAGAACGCAGGTGTCGCCATCAGCGCTCGGGCATATCGCCAGGCGATCGCGTGGAGAGTCGGCGCATCGAGCTGTGCGGTCGGCCGCGCCCACGGCTGCCCCACGAGAGTTTCCACCAAGGCACGCTCCTCGGCATCGACCTCGGGCTCGGTCAGCACACGATCTTTGACGGCCACCATCAGGTCACCAACCGTCGTCGCGGGATCTCGGCCTGCGGCTTCGATCAGCTCATCGAGTGCCACCGACGGCCCGGGCGAAGGCAGCTGCGGCGGTGCCTGGGGCAGCGAGACCAGGGCCCGCTCCCATGTTAGTGATCCCAGCAAGTCGAGGCCATCGTGGCCGGGTCGGGATTCGTCGAGGTGTGCACCGAGTGAGGCCACGCGCTCGGCATCGAACCCGGGCTGGTGCACCACCATCCCCGGCAGCGCCCGCCCGATCACGCGATGCGCCTCGTCGTACAGCGCGAAGGGATCACGCCGATGCACCCGATGGCCCACACCGTTTTCATCGGTGAACGGATCGAACAGCGGCGGCAGGGGCTCGGGCCCGTCGACCTCGCAGCGGGACGGCACCGCCTGGTCGATCGCCGGGTCGGCGGCTATTGCGATGAGCACCGCCCGCAGTGAGTAGCCCGCCTCGACGAACGCGATCGCGAGGACACGCAGTCGTTCCGCCTGGGCCGCGTTGCGGGGCGCGCCATGGTCGAGCGTCAGCCGATGGCCCGTGGCCGCCGCCCAAATTCCGTCGACCAGGTTGAGCACCACCAGCTGACCCAGCGCCTGGTCAGCATCGGTGGGGGCATCCGACCAGCCGCGCTCGGCCAAGCGCTCCAGCCCTGCGTCCAGGCGAGCCTGCACATCGAGCGCATGAGCTCCAGACGGCAGCGGCCCGGCGAGGTACGCCGCCGCAGGCATGGGATCATCGTCACGCCCCACCACGATCGCCCCGCACCCCTGCAACCCCCACGGCTCGACCTCACCGTCCGCGAACCCCTCGAAGCGGAAGCCCGCGTGCAGGGAGTCCTCGTCGGCGGAATAGACGAGACGCTCGAGCCCCTGGGCCACGGGCCAGAAGCGATCGAGGGCGGGATCGGGGTGGTCGGTGACCGATGCCTCGTCGCGATGGCAAGCGAGGCACTCGAAGCGTCGGCCGAGATAGACGGCCTCGAATCCGCGACCAAAGTTGGTCCGACGTGCGCGCTCGAGGTCGTCGGGCGAGGTGTTCGCGTCGTCGATCGGCAAGACCATCCGCACCAGCAGGTCGGCCCGGAGTACCGGGCGAAGATCGTCGGCGCGCAGGCTGCTCTCGATGAGGTCGCGCATCGAGAAGGGTCCGCCCGCAAACGCGTCCTCGGGCGGATGCGCGAGCACGAAGCGAGCCAGCGCGTCGGACTCGGCGGCGGGACCTCGCTGCCCGTAACAGCCGCCGAGCGCCCGGTGTCCATCGCGGTGGGTGCCCAGGAGATCGAGCAGTACCGAGCCCCAGCGCCGACGGTAGTCGTCACCATCGGCGAGCGCCCGGGCCAGCACATGTCGCCCGTCACGACCGCGGGCCTCGAGCTGCTCGACCACGTTCCCAAGCACGCGGACCTCGGTCGAGCCCAACGGGCGACGCCCGTGCAACAGCGGCATCGAGCGCATCACGAAGCTCTCCGCGTCGCCACGGCACGCCTCGACCGCAGCCGGATCGTGGGTGGGGGGCGAGGGATCGAGACCAGCCTCCTGTGGCCGGTCATCGCCGTGACACGCACCCAGCCACGTGCCCAATCCCAATGCCAACGCGCGGCGTCCGACCTCACGCATCACAGCTCGCCTCCCAGGAGCATCCTGCGTAGCCCCTCGATCGCGGTGGCATCGTCTGCGGGCGCGCCCTGTAGATCGCCCAACCCGAACGCGGCGGCGTCGAACGGGTAGATGCCCAAGGTGTCCAGCAATCCGGCCCGGAGCTCGGCCGGCGTCACGAACTCGCGCGCCATCCCGGTCTCGGGCTCGATGGAGCCGGCCACCCCGGCCGAGGCCTCGTCGATGGGGCCGCCGATGAGCACGGTCGCATAACCGTGAGGCCAGTGGTTGAGCCCGTCGAGTGAGTCTTGCCGATGAGGCGAGCGCCCGAACTCGGTCGTGATCACCACCAGGGTGTCGCGTAGATCGAGCTTGCTGGGATCGGACTCTCCAGGAGCATTGATCTGCTCGGCCAACGACCGCAGAGCGTGCACGTAGTTGAGGGACGCCAGCTCGAGGTGGTCGCGATGGGTGTCGTGCCCACCGCCCAGACTCGGCTGCAGGCCCGCATCGACACACAGCGCGTACCGAGCCGGCTGCTCACCCAGCAGCAGACTGGTGGCGGCACGCAGGGAGGCCGCGGTCGACGAGGCGCCCGGCGGACCACCGCACTCGCTTCCCAGCGGCAACCCGAACAGGGCCTGACCGAGTCGCTCGGCCATCTGTGGTGCGTGCTCCTGCGCAGTGAGCATCGCCTGCCACCGGTCGAGCGCGGGCGAGCGCCCGATGCGTCCACTGTCGATGCCGCGCAGGCGCTCCGCATAGCGCTCGGTGTGGAGCCGGACCAGCGCATCATGGGGCTCGCGGTCATCGGA
>JAHZJA010001144.1 GCA_022601155.1 Deltaproteobacteria bacterium
GGCCTCCGCCGGCCCCGCGCGAGGTGACGAGCAGCGAGGGAGCATGATGGGGCTCGGGCAGGCTACGGCCTCCGCCGGCCCCGCGCGAGGTGACGAGCAGCGAGGGAGCATGATGGGGCTCGGCTCCGTTGTGGTCTTGCACGCGAGGTGACGGGCTGCCCGCCGTGGCCTTCCGCGCCCGCACGCGTGGTGACGAGTACCAACGAGGCACTCGGACCTGCGGTGATCCGCCAAGCCCACGCCGCGGCGGGACGAGAGTCGAACGCCATCGCCGACGCGTCTTCGCCCCGGTCAGCCTCACGGCGCGGGCTCACGAAGCCGGGCGCTCACTCGTCGATCGACAACAGCTCGATGTCGAAGATCAACATGCCCTGTGGTCTGCCCGGCTTGTTTTCATAGGCCAGCTCCACGGGGATCCAAAACCGCGTCTTCTCGCCCTCGACCATCAGCGGCAGCGCTTCCTGCCATCCCTCGATCACCCCAGTCACCGGGAAGGTCGCCGGGCTTCCGCGGTCGTGGCTGCTGTCGAACAGCTTGCCGTCCGATGCCGTCCAGCCCGCGTAGTGCACGGTGACGCGGCTTTGGGGGGTGGGGTGGCGCTCGCCCTTGCCCTCTTGGATCACCGAGAAGGCCAGACCGGTGGAGGTGTGCAGCGCGTTCGGAGGCGGGGGGCCGATGGGATCAGGGAGGGAGGCGGGAGGCTCGGGACGGTCGAGGGTGACCAGCTCGAGGTCGATCACCAGGGCTCCTTGGGGCGCGCCGGGATGATCGGGGTAGGCCTGGGCGGCGGGAACCCAGATCTGCGCGTGGTCTCCGACGTGCAGGGTGAGCATCGCTTCGACCCAACCCGGTGGTAGCCACTCGGTGGTCAGGGTCTGCGTCTTGCCGGGGCGTGAGCCGCCGACCTGCTTGCCGGTCTCGTCCCACACCCGGAAGCGGCACTCCATCATCTCGCCACGGCGGGGGGTGATGCCGTCGGGTTGCGGACGGTCGAGGACGACCACCGCGACGCCCGACGATGAGGTCTCGGCGTTGGGTGGAGGCAGGCGGGGTGGCGCGTCGGGACCCGCCAGCGCAGCGAGCTGGGGCTCGGAGGCGGTCGCCGGGGCAGCAGCGGTCGCGGACGGCGGCGCGGCGGCGACGGGCGCAGCGGGAGGCGTCGGGCGGCAGGCGAGTACGCCCCAGGCCATCACCGAGGTCAGGATCACGCCGCGGCGGCTGGGCGCCATGGCAAGGTCACGGGCGTCGGTGGCCGCGGCGCTACGGAATCGGGGTTTCGATGGCATCGGGGTCGATATCGGCGGTGAGGTGAGCCGAGACTGTGATCGAGCCTGCCCCGGGAGCAAGCCCGGCGTCGGCGAGATCGAAGGGGTATGCATCCAGCTGTGGATCGAACTCGACGTCGTAGCGGCCGGGCTGCGCCATGCCGTCCACGGTGAACTGGAGCGTCAGCGGGGCGCGGACGGTGACAGGGTCGGTGGGTCCGGCGGAGGGGTCGAGCACGCGCCAACCCGCGATGGGCCAGCCCTCCTCGGTACTCATGGGGGTGGGCGGCAGCTGCATGCGGAGCTCGAGCATCGAGCCGGTGCGGTCGACGTCGAGGGTGGCGCCTGGAGCTTGGTAGACGGAGAACGGAGCCGAGCTGACCACGAAGTCGCTGCGGGCGTTGCCGTCCCACAACGGGCCCTCGGCGAGCAGGCGGTAGATTCCCGCGGGGAGATCGGCCGGGACCTGCCAGTCCACGTACCACTCGTGTTGTCGTGCGGCGATGATCTGGCCGTTGGGTGCGGGGATCGGATCGTAGTGGGTGATCATGTCGTGGCGAGAGTTGTCGAGCGCAGCCCCGGCCATCCCCGTCGGGCTCGGTACGTCGACGAATACGCCATCACCCGGATCGACCTGGACCCGCACTTGCGGGGCACCGACGCTGGGATCCCCCGCGCCGAACCGCAAGCGCACCGTCTCGGTGCGCATCACGTCCATCACGATGTCTTGCAAGACGGTGCCCGGGTTGAGGCTGCTCTCGAGCGCACGCGGGGAGAACCCACCGGGGCCGGGGCCGGGTGATTGTTCGACGAACGGCACCATGTCGAGGCCATCGACCATCAAGCTCACGGCCAGCGTCTGGGTATCGACGAGGGTCTGGGCCGCGAACGGCCCCCACAGGCTCATCTGCGACTCGTAGCCGCCTTGGAACCAGTCGTCGGGATGGGTCAGATACAGCAGGTGGTCCTGGGCGTAGCCGATGCCCATCACCGCCAGCGGTCGGCCCGGCTCGGACAGCGCATCGACCTCGCTGCGGAGGTACTGCATGACCGAGTGGGTGGGCTCGCCCGGCAGCGTGACGAGGAACAGATCGCCCAGCCGGGCCGAGGTCAGGTAGGTCTGGTGGACCTCGGGGTGAGGGACATCGCCCAGCAGCAGCACATCGACGGGGATGCAGCTCTTGTTTTGCCCCTCCATGCTGGTGGTGGGGTCCTCGTCTTCGGGGGCGGCGTCACTGGTGCACTGCCAACCGCCCCAGGTGTAGGGCACAGGCAAGGGCAGCCCCAGCGGCGTTCCCATGAACTCGTCGCTGCGGTCATAGCCGAAATACGAGTAGGTGAGATCGACCCGCTGCGAGTGCACGTCGATGAGCGCATCGTCTTGCCACTCGATCTCGTCCCACAGGTCCAGCAGGGCGGGGGCCGCCAGGTGGCCGAGCGCCTCGGCGCGCGCAATGCCCTGGTGTCCGAGCGCGCCCCCACGCGCGGCTGCATCGCCGCCGCCAGCCTGCATGAACATCCCGAGGATCGGCGTGCCGTGCTCGGCGAAGAAGCGCTCCTCGAACACCATCTCCAGCCCGCCCGCGGCATCCTCGGTGAGCAGCTCGTTGTCGGTGTCGAGCAGGGTGCTGTGCATCCCAAAGTTGATGATCGTCGCCAGGGCAGGGCCATCGGGGCGACGGACCGCCATCATCGTCAGCCGTGGATCCTTGCCGTAGGCAAAGTCGTTGACGTGGCGACGATCGCTATAGACGAGGTCGTCGGGGTCCCAGTCTTCCACCATCGCCCAGCCCCACTGCGCGGGGCCCATGTCGTCCATGGCGTCGACCACCGTCAGGGCCAGCTCGGTGGCGAGCAGGTCGATCACCTCGTTGTCGGCCGTGTCGGCTCCCACCGCGCCGAAGATGTCGGGCAGCCGCCAGTAGCGGCCGTGCACGTGGTGAGAGTGGGTACCGGTGACGATGAGGCGGCCAGCCAGGTCGAGGCCATGGCGTTGCTGGAGCTTGGCGACGACGGTGTCCGTGACCGCAGACTCGCCGCTCATCAGCGGGGTCTTGAGCATCACCAGCGTCTCGCCGCCCGACTGCAGCACCATCGCCTTGATCGAGGGCAGGGCGTAGAAGCCTCGGCTGCCGAGGAACAGGCCGCGCCACGGCGTGGCGGTGCCACCGAGGCGGCCGCCGTAGCCCGCCATGGAGATGCCCACCGGACGATCGAGGTAGCGCACGGCGACGCCGGCCTGCATGCCCTCCCACGGCGGCTCGCCCGTGGTCGCGGTGGTGTCGTCGCTGGTGGGAGCACCGGTCGTGGCCGTGCCGTCGGCGGCGATGGTGGTCGACGCCGAGCCGCTGCCGTTGGCCGTCGTCGTTGCGATCGCGGTGCCCGAGCCGTCGTCGCTGCCCGTGCCGTCGGCGGCCGTGGAATCACCACAACCGATCACGAGGCCGAGCAGCATCCCCCAGTGCAACCGCTGACCACGTTCGCATCGCATACCGACCACGGTACCCAACGCACCGCCCTCGGTGGTCGGTGTGTACGTGTGCGTTGCCGCAATCGGGACTGCGTCAAAGGCGCTCAGTTGACGTCGCAGAGCAGGTCCGAGCGGCCCAGATGCTCGGCGACCGCGTTGGCCACGGCCGCATCTTCGTCGAGGCCCCCGATCTCGAAATCGCTGTCGCCGTCCTCTTCGGTGACGAAGTAGCGGGCTGCGGCCTGGATCTGGCGACGGGTGTGCTCGGGGGTGTTCTGTGTGACCGCGATCAGCAAGCCCTCGCAGGTGCGGCCGATGTCCCGCCCCAGCTGGTGGTCGACCGAGGGGTTGTCCTGCGCGGCATTGGCCAGCACATCGACATAGAGCATGACCTCACGGCGCAGATCCTCGGTATCGAACAACGGCTCGCGGAGCAGGCGGTCGAACACCTCGCGGGCGAGGGTGGGGATGCCCGCAATCGGGACCGTGGCGGCCTGGGGAACCAACGAAGCACCGCGGCGCAGCGCGAGGCTGTCGCGCTGCCAGTCGTCGCGGTGACGGACGAAGTGGGCGAATCCGCGGTCTGCATCGCTGACGTCGTCGCCGTCGCGACGAAAACTCAGCTCGCTGAGGGCCTTGATCCACCCCTCCTGGGCCAGCGGCGGCTTGGAGGTCACACGCTCGATGCCAGGGTGGTCCAGGGCCCAGTCGACCAGTCGCCCCGCGGCCTCTCGACCGTAGCCGTGCCCGCTGAAGGCGGGCAGCAGGGCGCAGTAGACCCGCACGTTGCCCTCCACGGCCGGGCCTTCGAGCCCGACGCGTCCGATGAGCACCGCATGACCGTCGGGCCCACGACGCAAGACCACGTAGCGCATCAGCCAGCCCAGCTCGGTCGGTGCGCCATGGAGCCGGGCCATAGTCTCGCGCAGCCGCGTCTGATCTTCGGGGTGGGGCGGCCACGATCCGGGGACCCGAGCCCCCAGCAGCGGCCCCAGCTTTTGTGGATCGTCCAGCTCGACCAGCAAGTGCTGGGCGGTCGCGGTGGAGATGACGAGCCGTTCCGTGACGAGACGGCGAGCACTACTCATGTCGCCAGTGTAGCCCCGTGCTCGGTCGCCGTCAGCCGCCGCCGAACTTGGCGATCCAGATGTCGCCGTCGTTGCCCACACCGTTGCGAATCTCGCCCGTGACCACGATGTCGTCGTTGGCATCGGTGGCGATGGCGGTGGCCTGATCGCGGTCCTCCCCGCGTCCGGCCACGAACTGCGACCAGACCACGTTGCCGTCGAGGTCGTATTTGCGCATCCAAATGTCGCTGTCGGTGTTGGTGACGCTGCGGTAGCCGGCCATGATCACGCCGCCCTGGCTGTCGACGGCGACGTCCAGTCCTCGGTCGTCGATGAACGACTGGCCCCCGAACTGCCGCCACCACAGCAGGGCGCCGTCGGTGTCGAAGCGACCCATCCAGACATCTTGGTTGTTGGCGACCACGGGGGTCATGCCCGCGACTGCGATCGTGCCGTCGGCGGCCACCGCCAACCCCATCCCGATGTCGTCCAGAGAGTTGGGGCTGTCCCAGGTGGTCGTCCACAGCTCGAAGCCATCGGGGTCGTACTTGCGTACCCAGACGTCGCGGTCGAAGCCGCCGTTGCCCACGAACCCGCCGACGATGACGTTCCCGTCGCCGTCGATGCCCACGCCTTCGCCACGATCGTCCAGGTCGACGGGTCCCGGGATGCTGTCGGTCCACAGGGGGGCCCCGGCGGGGGATAGCTTGGCCACGAAGATGTCGTTGCTGGCGGTGGCGGTGCGGACGTAGCCGGCCACGGCCACGTTGCCCGCCGCGTCGACGGCTACACCACGCGCACCGTCGTCTGCGGTGTTGGGACCATCGAAGGTCGTACTCCACTGCTGCACCCCGTCGGTGTCCAGAAGGGCGACCCAGATGTCCGAGGAACTGGGGGCCACGTCGACATCACCGACGACGGCGATGCTGTCGCCCGGCCCGATCGCAACCCCATAGATCCGGTCGTCGAGGCCTCCGGAGGGATCCATCGACATCGACCAGATCTCGTTGCCGTCGGGATCGTACTTGGCCAGCCACATGTTCGGGTCGCCGACCGTGTCGACCTCGTAGCCGCCCACCACGATGTTGCCCTGCGAGTCGACCGCGATTCCCTCGCCGGACTCTGCGACCATGGCATCGCCCGCGTGGGTGTCTTGCCAGATGCTCGTGTCGAGATTGAGGGTGCAATCGGCGTTGCAGCCGTCGCCATCGACGAGATTGCCGTCGTCGCACTCCTCGATGCCCTCGAGGATCTCGTTGCCGCAGACGGGCTCGGGCAGGGTGGTGACGCCGCTCCCCGTGTCGTCGCCCGTCGTCGAGTCGGCCGGGGTCTCGGTGGTGGAGGTGCCCGAGTCTTCCGCGGGAGGCTGTCCGGTCGAAGATTCGCCGTCCGTGCTGGGATTGGACTCGGTGGCGGTCCCGCTGCAGGCGGTGGGGGCCAGGGCGAAGGCGGACACGACCCATCGATGAAGCCAAGGCATGGCCCCATGCTACTGCGCCGACAACAGGGCCGAAAGCGGAGGTATCCTTGGTGGCGTGACCGAACCAGCCCCATTGGCGATCCTGACCTCCGGTGGCGACGCACCCGGGATGAACGCGGCGATCCGTGCAATCGCGAAGGTCGCGGCCAGTCAGGGCGTTCCGGTGATGGGGGTGACCGACGGCTACACCGGGCTCATCGAGGGACGACTGCGACCCCTGACCGTGCAAGACCCCGCCAC
>JAHZJA010001145.1 GCA_022601155.1 Deltaproteobacteria bacterium
CCGCGTGCGAGGCTCAGCGATCTCCTGGTGCCGGCCACCCCGAGCCGCTCGCGGGCCGCGGAATCCCCGTGACCAGGCCCTACGGGGGGTCAGCGATACCCGGCCGCCTGGAGCTCGAACAGCCGCGCGTAGCGACCGCCCTCCCGCACCAGCTCTTCGTGGCTGCCTTCCTCGGCGACCCGCCCTTGGTCGAGCACCACGATGTGGTCGGCCATCCGCACGGTGGAGAACCGGTGGGAGATGAGCACGGCGATCTTGTCCCGGGACAGCGCCCGCACGTGCTCGAACACCTGGGCCTCCGCCTCGGCATCCATCGCCGCGGTCGGCTCGTCGAGCACCAGCACGTCGGCACCCGATCGCATGAACGCCCGAGACAGCGCGATCTTCTGCCACTGCCCTCCAGAGAGCTCGCGCCCGCCCTTGAACCATCGCCCCAGCTGGGTCTGGTAGCGCTGCGGCATCTGCTCGATGAACGCCTCGGCCATGCCGGCACGGGCCGCCACCGCCCAGCGCTCCTCGTCTTCGAACGCATCCACGTCGCCCGCGCCCACGTTCTCGCCCACCCGCAGCTGGTAGCGCGCAAAGTCCTGGAAGATCACCCCCACCCGACGACGCAGGGCCGCCTCGTCCCACTTTCGGATGTCGAGGCCATCGATGCAGATGCGACCGGTCGTGGGCAAGTACAGCCGGGTGAGCAGCTTGATGAGTGTGGTCTTGCCCGAGCCGTTCTCACCCACCAGCGCCAGCGCCTGCCCGGGGCGTAGATGCAGCGTGACGCCCTCCACGGCCGGGGTATCGGCACCGGGATAGGTGAAGCTGACGTCCTCGAACCGCACGCCATCACCCGGGATCTCGCCCTGGGTCGCGTGCCCCTGCGATGCCGCGACGGGCTGCTCGAGGTACTCGTACAGGTTGCTCAGGTACAGGTTGTCCTCGTACATCCCACCGATGGAGCTGAGGCTCGCGGCCACGGCCGACTGCCCCTGCTTGAACAGCAGCAGGTACATCGTCATCTCGCCCAGGGTGATCGTGCCGCTGACCGCCTCGACCCCGATCCAGGCGTAGGCACCGTAGAACGCCGCGGTGCCGAGCAGACCGAGGCCAAAGCCCCAGATCGTCCGGCGCAGCGTCAGCCGACGGTCCTCGGCGTAGATGTTCTCGAAGATCGCGCGATAGTTGTCGAGCAGCCGCGGCCCCAACCCGAACAGCTTGACCTCCTTGGCGAAGTCCTCGCGACCGAGCACCATCTCGAGGTAGGCCTGCTTGCGGGTCTCGGGCGATTTCCAGCGAAACAGCCGAAACGCATCGCCCGAGAACTTCGCCTCGGCAATGAACGCGGGCAGCCCCGCGACCACCAGCACCAGCACCGCCCACGGCGACAGCTGCCACAGCAGCACGGCGTAGCTCGACAACGAGATCCCGTTTTGGAGCACCCCGAAGGTCTTTTGGACCAACGCCAACGGGCGCGACGATGCCTCTCGTCGGGCGCGGGTGAGCTTGTCGTAAAACTCGGAGTCCTCGAAATGCGACAGGTCGAGGGTGAGCGCCTGGTCGAGGATCATCACGTTGACGCGATGACCCAGCTGAGCGCGAAGCAGCGACAGGCACGCGCTGAGCGTGCGCTGGACGGCCGCCATGCCGATGACCAGGCCGGCCTCCAGCCCCACCCACTGCAGCACCTCGTCGGTGATCACCACCCCGGTCACGTGGCGCTGCTCGATGCCGAGCACGACCGCGTCGACGATGAGCTTGCCGACGTAGGCCATCCCCGCTGGCAACACGCCGCCCAAGAGCGTGAGCACCCCCATCGCCACCAACAGCGGCGGGCTGGTGCTCCACACGAGGGACACGGCACGTCCGCTGTAGCGGAACACCTCGAAGAACTGGCGCGGGCTCCTGCGTTGCGCGGGGGAATCGGACACGACCCCCATGGTCTAAGCCCTGTTGGCCCTCCGCGCATCCCGCCCGACCGACGGCGACCTCCCGGGCATCTGGGCGGGGCCCCGGGCATCCCGACGGTGCGACGATGCCGCACCACCACCCCCGCTCGGCGCTCCCGGGACTCAGCCACCGGAGGAGCGAGGCCCTGGTCCGAACACCCGCGTTCGAGTTCGCCGACAGCATGCCGCAGCACCTCATGACGCGATTGCGTCGATTGTGAGCCCTTCGGCGACCCCTCGGCGCCGCTGGCTGCGTCCGCGTCAGGTGGCCGAGGCCCGCTTGCTCACCAGCGTGCGGAGCTCCCGAATCGAGAACGGCTTCTCGATGTGCTCGTTGTCGATCGACTCGAGGAATTCGCGGGCCTTGGGCGTGAAGGCGCCGCCGGTCATGAACACGAAGCGCTTGCTGAAGTCGGGGCGCACCTCGCTGATGTGGCCGAACACGTCCATGCCCGAGACGTCCGGCATCATCACATCGCACAGCACCAGGTCGAACTCCCCGGCCTCGCACGCGTCGATCGCCTCGCGACCGCTGCCGGCCACCTCCACGATGTGGCCCCCCAGCGCCCGCTTGATCCCCGCCCCGATCGAGGGCTCGTCGTCGACGACCAAGATTCGCAGCGGCTCGGTGTTGGCGACCTCGTGGGGCCGCGAGGGGTCGCGCCGACGGATCACGGGGACATCGGCGGCCGGCAACATCAGCGTGAAGGTGGAGCCCTCGCCCACCCGGCTGTGCACTTTGATCTCGCCCCCGATGCCCGTGATGATGCCGTGGCAGATCGACAGACCGAGACCGGTCCCCATGCCCTGGGCCTTGGTGGTGA
>JAHZJA010001146.1 GCA_022601155.1 Deltaproteobacteria bacterium
GCAATGCGTACGATATGTGTGAGCCGAGTGCGTGCACGCCTTCGACCCTCGTGCCCGATTGCGGCGGCGCCGAGGCCGTCGACGAGCACGGGCTCGCGTGTGTGAACGGTCGCTGCCTGGTGCCGGACGGGGTCGGTGGCCCGGCCAAGCTTTTGATGGGGCCGCGTCGACCGATCCGCCGCATCCACACCCTCGAGGCCCGGTCGCATGCCTTCGCGATGTCGCTGATGCCCTCGGAAGAGGCCCAGCCCTGCTGCGCGCTGGAAGGGGACGCACAGGGTGGCATCACCACGCGGGCCAAGGTGGGCACCTAGTGGCACGCGATCACGGCGCTGACCGGGGACCCCGGGTTCTACTGCGGGGCATCCGTCATCGAGGAGCAGGACTACGCTCACCTGGCCCACTACGGCTGGAGCCAGTGGACCGATCCCGGAGGCATGGGGCACTTCGTGGCGTCGTGCGAGAGCGGCGAGCCGATCGACTGGATCGAGGACTACACCCAGGAGGACTACTGCGACGACCTCGGCTTCGAAGACGAGGACGGCAACTGCGACTTGGGGAACCATCCGTACCCGTATGACTAGGTGACCAACCATCGCCCCATCGAGGTCATGCCTGCCGCGACGCCGCGCTCGAACGACTCAGCTGTGCGTGTCGCGTGGGACCGGCGGCTGGTGTCGGTTGCGAGCGTGGGCTGGACCGGCCAGGGCCACGAGACGCCAACGGTGACCCACCTCGACCACCTGGGACGTGCCGTACGCGTCGTTGCGCACAATCGCCGGGTCGGGGGCGGCGACCAGTTCCAGCTCACGCGAACCGTGCTCGACGTGCAGGGCAACGCGCTCCAGGTTGTCGATGCACGGGGCAACGTTGCCGAGTCGCGCGTCTACGGGATGCTCGGTCAGGCGCTCCAGATCGCGTCGCACGATACGGGGACACGGCGCGCGATCTCCAACGTCCTTGGGGTAGCGCTGCGTGCCTTCGACGACCGCGGGCAGGCGTTTCGAACGGACTTCGATGCGTTGTGGCGTCCTACGCACTCGTACGTAGAAGCGGGTGGCGGCCCGGCGCAGCTCATCACCCGCATCGTCTACGGCGAGTCGGCTCCGTCCCCCGAGGTCGACAACCTGCGCGGCCAGGTCCTCGTGGTCTACGACTCGGCCGGGTCGATGCGCAACGTCGCATTCGATTTCCGGGGCGCGCTCGTGAGAAGCGAGCGGCGTCTGGCGATCGACTACACCACGACGCCCGACTGGTCGGTGCTGGTCGGGCTCACCGACCCCATCGATCTCGAGGTCGCAACCGCCCCGCTGCTCGAGGCGGAGGTGTTCGTCACCGAGTCCAGCTGGGATGCGCTGGGTCGCCCCGTCACCCAGACGTTCGCCGACGGCACGGTCACTCGCCTGGGCTACAATGACGGCGGGCGGCTCGATACCGTCGACGCCGATGTCCGCGGTGCCCTGCCGTCGACGGGCTTCGTCACCGGCATCGACTACGACGTGCGCGGTCGTCGTGCGTCGGTGAGCTACGGCAACGGGTCGACCACCACGTACACCTACGACCCCGTCACGTACCGCCTCACCCGGCTTCACACCGCGCGGGCATCCGACGGTGCTGCCGTGCAAGACCTGCGGTACGTCTACGACCCGGTCGGCAACATCGTGGAGGTCGACGATCTGGCGCAGCAGACCGTCTTCTTCGCCAACGCTCAGATCTCCGCCCGGCAGCGGTTCGAGTACGACGCGACCTACCAGCTCGCCGTGGCCGAGGGTCGTGAACACACCTCTTCGGGCAGCCGGTCTCGTCCGAGCTCACCCCGGGCCCGCTGCCCGATGCCAGTGATCCTGCCGCGCTGCGGGCGTGGGTGGAGACCTATCTATACGATGGAGTCGGGAACATCACCGACGTTCAACACGCCGCGCCGGGCGGAAGTTGGACCCGCACGTACCAATACGACGCGGCCGGGAACCGGCTGCTGGCGACCTCGGCCCCAGGCGACCCTCCGGCCGGCCCCTTGGGCCACGCGTACACGTATGATGCTCATGGCAACATGACGGCGATGCCACACCTGGCGGCGGTCGACTGGGATCACGCCGACCGCATGCAACACGCTGACCTCGGCGGCGGGGGGGACGTGTGGTTCGTCTACGACTCGGCCGGCAACCGGGTGCGGAAGGTGCGGGTCAACCTCGCGGGGTCGCAGACCGAGGAGCGGATCGATCTGGGCGGTGTGGAGCTGTACCGTGAGCGGCAGGGCGGCGTCCTGCAGCGAGAGCGGCAGACCGTGCACATCGGGGACGACACCGGGCGGATCTGCCTGGTCGAGACGCTGACGGTCGACGCCGGGGCGCCCGTTGCTGGGGCGGCCAACCAGGCGCGCTACCAGTACGGCAACCATCTGGGGTCCGCGTCTCTCGAATTGGACGAGGCCGCGAATACGATCTCGTACGAGGAGTACCACCCGTACGGGAGCAGCGCGTACCGAGCGGTGGATAGCGCCGTGGAGGTGAGCGCGAAGCGGTATCGATATACGGGCCAGGAGCGGGATGAAGAGACCGGGCTCGACTCCATGGGGGCTCGGTACTACGCGAGTTGGCTGGGGCGCTGGACGGCGGCGGATCCGATTGGGTTGGGGGATGGGGTCAATCGGTACGCGTACGTGGGTGGCAAACCGATCGTGCTCCGCGATCCGTCGGGCACACGGGGTGAGTCGGTATTGCCGGCGCTCATCGAGCAGCAGACTGCGCTCATCCACGACATCGCAGCCACCGGTCGTGCGGGTGGAGACATCCAGCCGTTGTTGGACGAGCTGGATACGGTCAACGCCGAGTTCACGGCTCAGGCGGGAATCGAGAGCAACGAGAGCTTCGTCGCACGCCATGGCGCGCGCAACCGAGCCGCTGCCGCGCGCCGGGATGACTCGCTCGTTACGGCAGCAGACGTGCACGAGTTTTCCGCCGGCGTCAGTGCAGGTGTGGACCGAGCTGCCAATGTCGCCGGAGAGGTTGCGCAAGATGTAACGCCGTCCATGTTTCCTGGGGCCGACGTGACGGTGGCGACGACCGTGCACACCACTACAGCGTTCGTTGGGTCTGTATTGACTGGTGGGGTAGCGCTGGCCGGAAAGGTCGCTGGGCTTCCGGAGAAGATCAAGTCGGCGGCTCACAATCTCGAGCTGGGGAGCAACGGCAACGACGAACGGCTCGTCGCGGGAGTCGGAGAAACCGCCGAAGTCGTGGGGACGTTCGCCGAGATAGGGCTGCTGTTCGCCGGCATCCAGAGCTTGGAAGCGCCGCCCGTCGTGGGAGGGTCCACGCCGACGGCTCCGGGGGGTCCGTCGGTCACGCGTACCTCGGGCGCAAGTCCGCGCACTGCCGCAGGGGGGGGGAGGACGAAGCGTCATCTCAGACCTCATGGACATCAAGAAGCAGAAAGGTCTGGGTGATATCGCTCCCGGAAACCGGGCACACGCGGAAGTTCTGGGTGAAGCATGGGTAAACGGACCCAATGTGAAGCGCTTCGACCTCGGTGACGGGGGCTATGGACTCACGGATGGTACCCGGACGTTCCGTTTGCAGTACAAACCCAAGGACGGGGTATGGAAGGCGAACTTCCAAGAAAACCGTTTTGTGCAACCCCACGAGTCCTTCCGCGCCGGACGCCAAAAAGGTATCCAAACGAAGAACATCCATATGACGATCGCGGACATGAGCGCACCATGAGCACGAAGAGATTCAACGTCACAGGGCTTACAATGATCAACGAGGAATGGGGAGACGAGCCGGATGATTTCTGTATCCAACTCCATTGCGAGTTGAAGGATGGAAATCCGGGAGGCGAGGCATTTGTCGTCACGGTGATGAGTCCAAGGGTGCTAGCAAGGGGGCTCACGGAACCGAACACGGTAGACTGGGGGCGCGGTTGTTTGTTCATGCGCGACTACGACGCTTCTGCCGTGCAGGAGGAACTGCAACGCTTCGTTGATCAAGGTCGGGCGAAGGATTGGACCGAGCTAAGCGAGTACGTCGGTAGGTTCTTCGACTGGATATGAGTCACGGCTCCTTGGCCAGCGGACGCCACACGGGCCAAGGAGCACGGTGGGGGGCGATGAGCGAGAGCACTGCTGCGGTTGACTACATTTGGCAGGAAACGCGTCGCAAGTGCGCGCGGGTGTAAAGTGGCATTCTAGGGTGCTGCGGGGGCAGTCGAGTGGTCCGGCGGTGGTGGACGACATACCTCGCACGACTGCGGCCGATTGATGTCGAGACGATCCGAGCGAGCCCCTGTGCGGCGCACCGGGAGTTCGGACGCAACCGAAGGGCGGCCGAAGTAGACCTCGTCCGGGGTTTGGCCATCGAACGCGGCGTGGGGAGTCACCGCGTTGTGCTGCGCGACGTAGAAGTCGACCAAGCGCCGTGCTGTCGCCAGAGAATCCAGTTCGTGCAAGTAGAGCCATTGGTGCCGAAGGGATCTCCAGAAC
>JAHZJA010001147.1 GCA_022601155.1 Deltaproteobacteria bacterium
GCATCCGCTTGGATGCCGCCGCGTCGATGGGTGGCTCGTGAGGAGGCGAGCCGCTACAGAGCCGGGTTGCCCGAGTGGGGCGAGGCCAGGTACGGCATGGAGTCGAAGAACGCCAGGTCGTTGTCGTCGACACCATCACCCAGGGCGCCGCCGTTGTTGCAGACCACCGTCAGCAGCGTGTCGGTGACGTCGTCCTCGAGGGTTCGGCCGTTGGGGAACCCACTGTTGGCGAACGTCTGGTCGGCGGTGATGTTGATGCGCAGCAGGTCGGCGGCCGTCGTGCCGTTGGGCGAGAGCAGTCCGACGATGTCGAGGCGACCATCGGCCGGGGTCGGGGCACAACCGGCACCGAGCACCGCGTTGAGCAGGCCGGGAAGCTCCGGGTCGAGGATGTACGCGCCGAAGTTGGCGACGTCGTTGGCGGGATGGCTACGGTTGAAGACGTCCTTGTCCTGCAGGGGGATCACCACCTCGTTGATGAGGGGCCAGCCCAGGCGTGAGACCTGCTGGAACCCACCGAAGTTGGCGTCGAAGCCGTACGGGGTGCGCACGGTGACGATGGGACGCTTGGCCCGGGCGTAGATGCCGACGACCGAGTCGGGGCCGGCCGAGCCAGCCTCGGGACGCGGGGCGCCGGTCAGCTCGGTGATGGGAACCTCGAGCACGAGCGACATCACGTTGACGCCGTCGGTCGTGGGCGCACCGCCGACTCCCAGAAGGTCGAACACGTGCAGGTCGACGAAGAAGGGCTCGTCGCGGGGTCCGGCGAATACCTGGCCGCCGTCGGTGGTGCTGGTGATGGCCTGCTGGGCAACGCCCTCGTAGCCGTCGTCGGGGAAGCTGCGGCTACCCACGTTCCAGGGCGCGACCGGGGCGTTCTCGACGACCTTCTCGACGATCTTCTGACCGTTGGGCTGGATGGTGGCCTTGTACAGGTCGTAGCTCTGGCGGACGTTGAGCGTGCCGTCGGCGAGCGAGGTGATGGGCCCGGTGTTGTAGAGGAAGGTCTGGCCGTTGTCGGTGGTGGTGTGAAAGACCCAGTGGTAAAGGGTGTCGGCGTGCGCGTCCCCGTCGGTGTCGATGAGGATCTCGTAGCGGACATTGTCCGAGAAGCGGTAGAAGTTGGGGCCCGAGCTGGGGATCAGCAGCGGCACGAAGTTGGCCACCATCACCAGGTTGTCGGGGTTGCTCGGGCTGATGAACGAGTACACGTCCGTGTTGTCGGCGTACTGGTCCTCGGCAATCGAGGGGGCCTCGCGGTGACTGGAGGCGCTGGCCGTTTGGGGGAGAGCGGCGAAGGCCGCGGCCGCGACGGTGGCAGACAAGAGGGTTCGGCTGAGAATCTTCATGATGGTCCTCGCAAAAAGGCTCACTCGGAGGCTTCGAAGGTGGCGATGCTGATGGATTGTTCCCCGGCGACGACCATCACCGGAGCGTTGCGGGCGGCGGCAGTGCCCGTGGGATATGCGATGTCGGGGATGTCCATGGTCGACATCTGCCCGGTCTCGGTGTTGGCGGTGACCAGCTGCCCCATGCCTTGGTCGTTGACGACCGGCATGACGGCGGTGGTGCCTCCGGGGACGAGGGAGACGCCGCCGTGGCGACCCATGCCCAGTCCACCGACGACCTCGCTGACTTGACCGTCGAGCGTGATCGAGAACAGCAGACCTTCGCCGCTGTCGTTGCGAGCGCCGTGGTCCATGACCCAGGCCACGTTGGCCTCGTCGACGTGGACACCGGTCGGGGAGACCAGCGGGGCTCCCTCGTGAATCACTCGGGCCGAGCCGCCGCCCACGGGGACGGTGAACAGCGCGGGCTGGAACATCTCGATCCAACCGGTGACGAACAGGGTCTCGCAGTCGGTGCTGACGATGACCCCCGCGGCGCGGCCGATACCGTTGGCCGACAGTCGCTCGACCGAGTCGCCGTTGGTGGACAGGACGTGGATGCCCCCGGCTTGGCCCAGCGGCTCGACCGGATCGCCGAACTCACTGTCGGGGACGCCCAGGCCCATGTCGGCCACGAACAGGCGGGTGCCGTCACACGAGACGGCGATGTCGGCGGGGTACAGCAGAGGCTCGCCGACGTGCAGCGCGCTGGAGCTTCCCGAGGCGACGTCGATGGCGAACACGCCGGGGCGGTCCTCCTCGTCGAACGCCGCCGCATAGAAGGTGGCGCCGTCGGGGCTTGACTCCACCGCTCCGACATGACGGAAGCCGGTGTTGGTGACCAGTTCCACCTTGGTCGGTGGGGTGGTGGGCAGAGACGCGTCGCCTCCGTCCGTGTTGCAGCCGGCGAACGTCGCGAGAGCGAGCAGGCCCGGCATGATGCGAGTGGCGTGATGCATGGGTTCTCCGTGGTGAGATGCGAGCAATGCTCGAGCCCACCGGGTGTCAGGGTGAGGGGCCGCGATAAGGGGGCGGCCCCGGGCAAACGTGAAGGAGCGGGAGCGACAAGGCGCCCTAGGAGCCGAGGCTGCGTTCCACCAGCCACAGGCCGCCGCAGGTGGCGATGGCCAGTGAGGCGCCCTGGAGCACGTACCGCTGGTAGCCGCGGTAGCGGGCCAGAGAGGCCAGGGGCAGCAGCACTGCGATGACGAAGGCGAGCTGAGCCAGCTCGATACCCACGTTGAAGGACAGCAGTGCGATGACGCGATGGCCAGCGGGCAAGCCCAGCTCGGCCAGTACCGAAGAGACTCCGAAGCCGTGGATCAGCCCGAACGCGGCGGCGAGCCAAGGGCGGGCTACGGAGGCGCGGGGCCGGACGACGTTGCCCAGGGCCACCAGCACGATGGACGCCGCGATGGCGATCTCCACGGCGCGGGTGGGAAGGACCACCCAGCCCAGGGCGGCGGCGGCGAGGCTGAGACTGTGGCCCAGCATGAAGGCCGTGACGACCCACGCGACGTCGCGCATTGCGGTGCGCAGGCCCTCGCGGCGGACCAGCAGCCCGGCGGCGAGGATGAGCGACAGCAAGAAGAGCATATGGTCGTAGCCCGTGACCAAGTGGCGGGCGCCCTCCACGACGAACGCGGCGGCGGTGTCCGTGGCCCGGACGGTGCCGCCGAGCGCGAGGCTGCGGCTGTCGGCGCGCAGCACAGGCGCGTCCCAGCCCTCGCCGTCGCGGATGGAGACGTAGGTCTCGTGGTCGGGGTCGTCGTCGAAGATCGTGTCGTCGTGGAGGACGACGGTGCCCATCGGTTGGGGGCAGGCGTAGTGAAGCGGCACGACGACGGTCGCGTCGGCTCCGGCTCCCTCGAGCACCGGGGCGGCGGCGGTGGCCGAGCAAGGGCCGGCATCGCCTTCCACTCGCAGGCCGCGGCCGAGCCACGAGGAAATGAGCGCCGCGTGGGGGGTGAGCTCGTCAGCCTGGACCGAGGTGCCCAAGCCCAGGGCGACGGCGGCATCCACCGCGTTGACCTCGACGCGGAGCTGGGCGCCGTCGTCCTGCATCTGCGCCTGGATGGCCGAGCGGCTGCCGGCATGGGCCGAGGCCACGGAGGCGGTCAGGCTCAGGCTCAAGCCCAGGGTCGCGGCACAAGCGGCGGACAGGGCTCGACGGCGGGCGGCGGTGGTGCGGGAGGTCATGGCAAGGCGGGGAAGGTGGGGGGAGGTGGGCAGCGACTCGGTTCGTCGGGGGTACGGCGGTTGCCGCGTTGATGGATCGATGAGACCCCGAAAAAACAGCATCGGCCCGTAACCGCGCCGCCAAACGGGCGGATTGTCGCCATGACTGGGCTACCCTGCGGGGCGCCGGCCACCGCCTTCACGGGCCCCACGACACCTCCCATGCCACGCTCGATCGCGATCTCGTGCACTTCCTTGCTGCCGCTGGCCCTGGCCTGCGGCGGCACCCCGCCACCTGCTCCCGCCGACCCCTCGACGCCGCCTGCCGAGGCGGCGCCCGAAGCCGAGCCCGAGGGCCCCAGCCCTCCGATGTACAAGCCCTCCAGTCGAAGCCAGGAGCCGATGTCGATCGCCGACCCGGCCTATGGCGCCTACGGAGATGCGCCCGACGCCCCAGGGATGGGGGCCACGCTCCCCGATTTCGAGGTGGCGCTCGCCGACGGGGGGACCTTCGCGATGGCCGAGGCCCGCAAAGCCGGGCCCGTGCTCGTGATGTTCTACCGGGGCTTTTGGTGACCCGCTTGCAACACGCAGATAGGTGATCTGCAAGAAAATCTGGCGCGGTTCGACGAGCGTGGCGTGAGCATCGTGGCCATCAGCGTCGATCCTCCCGCGGTGACGCTGCCATGGGCGAACGAAAAGGGGCTGACGATGCCGCTGGCCAGCGACCCCGAGCAGAAGCTCATCAAGGGGTTCGGGCTGGTCAATCCCGATGTCCCCGAGCTGGCTCTGCACGCGGTCTACATCGTCGACGAGCAGGGCAAGGTCTTCTATCGGAAGATCGCGCGGCGACGGGCCTACAGCAACGAGTTCATCGACGCTGTCGACTACCGCTACGGCCGCTGGCCTCGCGACACGCAGCAGTGAGCGCTCGCCCCGCCCCGTCGTCGCGCTCGCCATCGCAGCCGCGGTGGGAGGCGTCGACGGTGTGGACCCCGGAGAGTACGCGTGCGGCGCGGAGCCACGCGACCTCGACCGAGCGTCAGCGATAGGCGATGACGGTGGGGTTGAGGGCCGAGAGGATCAGGCGATGGAGCCCGTGGTCGATCGCGTGGAGCTCGGTGAGCCAGCCCCGCCCGCGGCCCGTGGCGCCTGACAGCACCGTCTGAAGAGCACTGGGACGCAGCCCGGCGCGACGAAGCGCTTCGCGATCGGTGGTGGGCAGCCGCTCGAGACGCGTGGCGAGATCGAGCAGCTGCGCGTGGCCGTCGTCGTCCAGTGGTCGCACGGGGGTGTCGATGTCGACGCGGATGCGATGGGCCTGGACGATCAGCGGCCGCAGCGAGGCGGAGACCAGGCCGAGGTCGTGCGGGCTCGGGGGTGATGCAACGGTGGCCGCGCCGGGGCGATGCGTCCACTGGGCCTGGAGCTCGGCTTGGGCACAGTCGCGGCCGCGGAGCACCAGCACGATCGTGTAGAACATCTGCGCGATGCCCCACGACAGCAGCCCCGGCAGCACCCACCACTGCCCGGGCGCCAGCGCTTGAATCCACCGCACCGCGATGCCCTCGGGCCAGGCGTCGGCGGTGTTCCACAGCCCTGCGCCCATCAGGGGCACGGCCAGCAGCGCGGTGTGGGACAGCACCGCAGCCGTCACGAGGCCGCGGGCCCAGGCCGTGCGAGGGACGAACCACGCCGCCAGCAGCGTGGCCGCCGATAGCGCGTGCGCCAGCGCCAGTGCGCTCCAAGGACGCACGTCCGCGGACAACGCCTGGCCGAGGACCGCGAGCCCCGAGTGGGTGTGAAGGTCGAACTGTGGGGTCCAGGCGCGGACCCATGGCGTGGACAGTGACCAGGCGTGGGCCAGCAGCGCCAAGGCCAACAAGGACAGGGGTAGCCGCCGTTGGAACGACATCTGGGATCTTGGTGTGTCGGGGACGACGAAAGGTTCCCGGGATGTCGGTCGGGCTCGGGGCACCGCCGGGGTCGAAGTCATGCGGGTGAAGGCTCCGGGAGGTCCGGCGGCGGCGGAACGCGGGCCGGTGCCTGGTACCGTTGTCCCTCGTGATGCGACGATGCAAGGGCAGGAGAGCAACGGTGGGGGTGGTTGCGCTGATCTGCGGATGTTCCCCGCTGCAGTCGGAGTTCATGGGACCGGTGTCGGAGCCCGACGCGTCGGGCTCCACGACGGCCGGCGGTGGGGCCGAGACCTCGCTTGGTTCAATGGGGGGCGGAGCCGAGACGATGTCGAGCGGTCCCGGCTCGACGATGGGGTCTGCGGGCGATGCCATGACGATGGATGGCGGCACGCAGACGGCGGACGACTCCACGACCGGTCCGGCGCCGTCGTATCCCGCGACCTGTCAGGAGGTCCTCACCGACGACCCTAGCGCGCAGGATGGTGCGTACACGCTCTACATCGGCGGCGATCCTCGCCAGCCGTGGACGGTGCATTGCGAAGACATGCTCGTCGGGCCGCGCGAGTACCTTGCGTTGCCCGCCGGTCCGGGCGCCAACTTCTCCCAGTACACGGCGGGTGGATTCGTCCGGGGTACGAACGTGCGTACCGAGTTCGAGCGGGTGCGGATCGATCCGGTGACCCTGAACGTGGAGATCGACGATCTCGAGTTCTCGGCGTCGACCGGGCAGTTGGCCCACGGCGGCGCCACCGTTACGGCGAGGCCCTTCGCTGTGGCGATGTGCTGTGATGACATCGACTCGGGTATCGCTCGGATCGATCTGACGAGCACGCCCTTCGTCGTGGGGGTGACGTTCTGCCAGGAGGGCGCCGCGGAGCAAGGTGGTGCCGTCGAGCAGAATGGCGGTCGTATCGTCAACATCACGGGCGGTGGGCTGTGTGGCTGGTCTGCGCCCAACAACCCATGCCCCAGCAGCAACCCGTTCAGCGGCACGGGCGAGACGGCGCTGCAGTTGGTGTACGCGCCATAGCCACGGCCCCGCTGGGTCCACGCCGGCTCAGTCGTCGAGCCCGTGGCCGATGCGGAGCCGGTGCCCGTCGCGGTCTTCGACCAGCATCTCTCGCATGCCCCACTCGTGGTTGGTGGGAGGCTGAACGATGGTGGCACCACGGCGCTGGTACTCGCGGTGCAGCTCGTCGACGTCGTCGATGAACACGCTCACCCACGTCTGGGGTTGCCCCTGGCAGCCTTCGCACAGAAACAGCGCGACGTGGCCACGCTGGACGGAGGCGAAGGTGGGGGGCTCGCCCCACACCCACGCCACCGAGAATCCCAGGCGCTGCTGGTAGTGCTCGAGACTCGCGTCGAGGTTCTCCACCGACAAGATCGGCACCGTGCCGTAGAAGCGGACTCCGCTGCCGTCGTCGGGCGGAGGATCGTGGGCCATGCGAAGCGCCTGAGCCTGGAGCTGGGTCAGGGCCGGGGCGGCAGGCTCGGCGCCACAGCCGAACGACAGCATCGAGACCACGACCGCAACGGAGAGGGAACGCGCCATGGCTCGAGCGTAGCAACGAACGGAGCGCACTGGCGACGGAACAGATGTCCACGCGCGGCGACGCGGGCGGCTAGGTGGCCGGCACGACCAGCCGCAACGTCATCACCGCACCACGCCGGTCGAGCTCGATGGTGTAGGTGTGCCCTCCCTCGCCCGCTCCGTACTCGATCAGGTTGGCCACGGCGGTGTGGCCAATGTCAGCAACCCGAAGACCATCGATGGCGAGCACCTGGTCGCCGACCTGGAACCCGGTGGCGTGAGCGAGGCTGCCCGGCTCGACACCGTCCACGTACAGCCTCTTGTCGTGCTCGGGGATCCCGGCGGGGGCCGGCCCCAGCCCTTCGTTGGCGAACTCCAGAAAGCCCCACGTGGTGTTGCGGATCGACAGGCCCGTGGGGACCTCGGTGAACGAAGCTCCTCGGGGAGGGCGCGCCTTGACGGCGCCCAGGTCGGCGGTGGCTCCAGCCTCGACCTCGACCTTCATCTCGGACCGCAGCAGTCGACTCGTTCGTGCGCTCTCGACCCGGAGCTGGCGAGCTCCGGCCACCACTCGGTACATGGTGAACCGGCCTTCCCGATCGGTCTTGGCGGACTCATCGGTGAGCGATGACAGCTCGGACCGCATCGGCGCGCCGCTGTCGAGGGGCTCGAGCCGCACCGTGACCCCTTCGATGGGCCGGGAGTCGACGGCGGAGACCAGCTGCCCCTGCACGCGGGCCCACGGCCGCAGTCCCAGGGAGAGGGTGGTCGAGCTTCCGGCGGTGGTGGTGATGTGTGTCGCGCCCTGGCCGGCCGCACCGCTGACGGCGACCCCGTACTCCCCGGGTTGGAGGCGGCCCAGCTCGAGGCGCCCGTCGTTGACGAGCACGTTGCCGGACCATGCGCTCGGCCCCACCACCTCAGCCCACAGCGAGCGCGTGGGGCCGAGCCCGGGAATGCGCACGGAGATCGTGGACGGTGCGTGGAGCGGGACGGAGACCGATGACCCGGCCGCGATGTCGGCGAGCTCTCCGGCCGCGCCGTCGAGTGGGTCCAGGGCGCGGAGGGAGTGCAGGCCGGGCTCGAGACCGGTCACGACGAATCGACCCGCGTCGTCGGTCAGCGTCGTCGCGGCCGTGGCGAAGTAGGTACTGGATCGTTCCTCGTAGACGGGATCGATCCCCATCGGGTTGTGTCGGACTCCCACCCGAACCCCCGCTCGCGGCTTGCCGCTGGCATCGCGAACGGTTCCCCGCAGTGTCGTCGGTGCACGGATCACCACCAGATCTCGCGTGAGGGTGGTGTCCTTGCGCGTGCACTCCAGCGGCATGGCACGCCACCGCTCGCGCTGCGATACGTTGGCCCACGGCAGCGGGCCCTGGTGGTTCGACACGCGCAGCGTGTAGGTCCCGGGGGTGAGCCCATGGAGCTGGTAGCGACCTCGGGCATCGGTGAGCTGGGTGGGAATGTCGCGGTGCCACCGCCCTGGGGCGCCATCGGTCGAGACAACGACCACGACCCCCGCTTGCGGACGACCTTGGTCATCGTGGACGCTGCCGCGGACGGTGATGTGCGGGGTGGCTTCGACGGCGATGGCCGTGGTCTTGGGGCCGGTCTCGATCTCCTCCATCGCGAGCAATCCGTCGACGCGCGTGGCGATCAGCATGTAGCGGCCCGAGGGGATCGACTCCAAGGTGACTTGGCCATCCAGCTCCGAGTGACGCCAACTGGGAACCAGCCTGGGATTGTCGGCCTCGTAGATCGCGGTCAGGTAGGTCCCGGGGGGTGACAGCTGGATGGTCACCGGGTGCGCCGAAGCGGGCTGCTCCTCGGTGCGCATGGGCAGCGCGAGGCCCTCGATGTCCTCCGTGCCGACGGTCACGCGCAGACTCGCGGCACCACCGTGAAGGGCGTAGTTGCCGGGGGGGACCCCTGCGATGACGAACGAACCGTCGGGCTCGGGCCACGGTCGGGCGGGCAGCGATGCCCCGCTCGGCTCGGCGGTGGCGGATATCCGGCCGACCCTGCCCGAAGAGCCGACGGGGTGCGCAGTGCCGGTGAGCGTGACCCCCGAGTAGGCGGTGAGCTCCACGGGGTCACCGGTCCCGCCCACGGCGCGGGCGACCATCACCGGGGCTGCGGTGCGGGCGTGCGGACCCCATGCGGCCACGTGGTTTCGTCCACCGCGCACACGTAGCTCGAAGCGGCCGCGAGCGTCGGTCTGGGTGACGGGGTCGTCGTAGTGGGGGTGGTCGGCTCCGTGGAAGCCTTGCTCGGTGGCGGAGGTGGCCGTGACCCAAATGTCAGCGCGTGGCTGCCCGTGTTCGTCGACCACTCGGCCCTCGATCGTGGCTGCGGGCTCGAGGTGGAAATCTCGGCGGGGTGCGCTGCCGTACGGGCGATCGCTCCGCCACCGCAGCACCTGCCCGTCCACGAACACGGTCGTCAGCAGCTGATTGCGGTCGGCGACCAACCGATATTGCCCGCGAGCATCGGTCTTGGTTGCGAACGACCAATGCTGAGACTCGGTTCGGGGCTGGTACGCCGTCGCCACCACCAGGGCTCCCGCGACAGGGGCAAGGTCGGCCCCGCGCACCGTGCCCACGATGGACGCGGCTGCGTCGGACTTCACCAGGCTCAGGGAGGGGGCGGTGACCGATCCGTAGGCCGCGACGTCGAGGGTCCCCTTGGCGATGCCGCGGTCGCCCGCGCTGGCGGTGAAGATGTAGTGCCCAGGCTCGAGATCGACGACCGACCACCGACCATCACCGTCGGTGATGGTGTGCGGGGGCACGACGTTGCCCCGGGGACGGTACGGTTGGTGTGTCAGCACGACCAGCGCGCCTTCGACCGGACCTCGCTCGTCCTCGACCCGCCCGTCGGCCCGGCGTTGCACCAGCAGCTGCGGCAGGGGGGTGCTCGAGGAGCTGGGGGCAGGAGCCGAACTCGAACTTCCGCAGCCGAGCGCAGCGCCGAACAGCATCCACGTCCCGAGCACCTTCGACCCTCGCCTGTGACCCACAGCCAAGGGTACCCGCAGATCAGACCGACCCATTCCCGGCGCGATGCGATTGGGGTCCCATGGGACGGGGGACCCCTGTCGGGGGTGGTCGTCGCATGGGACGCGGGCGTTGGCGGGCCACCAAAAAGCCGTGTGCAACCGGGCCGACCGGTGGCACGGCGGGTGCAAGCCGAACGCGTATGCATGATGTTCGACGATGGGGAGTGGTCGGGGGAGCCTTGACGCTGGCGTTGCTCGGGGCCGAAGTGGGCGCATCGTCTTCGGGACCGGAAGACCCGTATGCGGAGGCCTACGAGCAGGGGGACACGGTCGCGGAAGCCTATCTCAGCGGCGATGCAGCGACGTTTCGCTTGATGTCCACCGATCTGATGCTCGCGATGGACGAGGCATCGATCGACGACGTCGAGCTCCAGATTCAGGCGCTGACGGACTTGGTGGCCCATCGAAGTGCCGAAGGGCTGGAGACCTTGCTGGTGGCAGGGGTGGAGGAGCTGGACGATCGTGGCTACGACGGTCACGTCCGGGCGCTCGCGCATCTGGAAGCGATCGCCGCCGCCTACTGGAACTCGGAGCAGCTGCTGCGCCCCAACGCGCGGGTGCCCCTGCGGCTGGGGGGGCCGCTGGTCCGCCACGTACCGCTCGAGCTGGTGCGCAACACCCTCGAGACTCAGCTGGTGTTGGGCGACGCACAATTCGAACGCGCGCTGGGCATCGACCAGTGTTCGCAGGCGGCGATTGCCCAGTATGCTCAGCGGTTCGGCGCCGGTCAGGGCGATCTGCTCCAGCAGCTGTGCGATCGCATGTCCGGTGCCACGGGAGGCATGGGTATCGGTCCGCTGGGCATGCTGTCGGAGAGCGACTGCTTTGGGACGGGGGAGCCAACCCGAGCCGAGCGCCTCAACCAGTTGATGATGGACTGCCTCGACTCGATCACCGACGGCGAGCAGTCCCCGGTGGCGTCGGGGGGCAACTCGCCGTTCGTCAAGAACCTGATCGGCTCCGGTGGTTCGCTGAGCGCCCACAAGGAAGGCAGCGCCACCGTCTATCGGAGCAGCGGTGAGGACAAGTACCGAGTGGAGCCCGAGGGAGCCGACGGTGGCCAACGCATCACCTACTACGGCGAGACCGGGGGAACGAAGAAGGTCGAGATCCGTGACTCCGAGGGCAACCTGACGTACGAGCGCTGGGAAGAGGTCGACGTCTCGGTCGAAATCATCCACGACGGAGACGCGACGTTCGAGGTCTACAAGTCCAAGGACCCGGAGAATCCGGGAAGCCTCGTCATCACCCGGGATGCCGACGGCAACGTCATCGAGGAGATCGAGCTCGATGGTGACGGGAAGGTGGTCTCGTCGGGCGGTGATCCGGTCGCCGAGACCCCGGAGTGCTTCGAGCTGGAGCTGGCGCTGGCGCACGAGCAAGCCCGGGCGCGCTTGGAGTCCGATGGCATCGCCCCCGGGCCGGAGACGGTCAATCCGGGGCTCGAGGACGCCGATGTCCCGCCCGCGGGTCCGGACTGTTTCGGCGACGGCTACGGCGGTGCCGTCGACGACACGTTCGGCTGCATCGATCAGGTGGTGATCTGCGAGATGGGCTCACTGCCCGACGCCGACTGTCAGTGTCAGCCGACCTCGGGCACGGTCGACCGCAACGTGCAGTGCGGAATGCGAATGATGTGCCTCGACGGCACCCAGCCACAGTGGGTCGGCGGAGTCTGCGAATGTGTCGGAAGTGAGCCGGGGTTCGTGGAGCCAGACCTGATCGAGCCCACGCCCGATCCCATCGCAGAGGGCGAGATCTTCGAGAGCTACCGCTGGTAGCGGTACCCCCGACGCCTCGATCCAACGCTTTTTCCGTGAGGTGGCGGGGTGTCGTCCACAATTCGTTTGATCTGAGCTGCGGTGTCGACGTACAGCAGTCGCGTGCTCGATGCTCTTGGGGTGAATCCGTTTCGTCGTTGCGTTGGATCCTCGTCGCTCGCCATGTTGGTCGCGCTGTTGCCGAGCTTCGCCGAGGCAGCGCCGACACAGCCCACGGAGATCCAGGGGCTCGAGCTGACCGACGGTACGATCGCCGCAGCGCCGGCCACGGTGGGGTGGGGGGCGACGCCCCGTACCGATCCACGGGTGGTGGCAACGCGGGTCGATGCGCTGCGCAAGGGGCTGGGCCCCGTGGCGGTGGCCTGGGACGATGCTCGACAGGTTCCCCAGGGCATCATCACCTCTGGGATCATGGCGCCCAGCACGGTGGGGTCGGCGGTCGCCGCCGAGGCCTTCACCCTCGGTTGGTTGGCACGTCACATCGACGTTCTGGCGCCGGGCAGCACCGTGGACGACTTCGTGGTGGTGGCCAACGACCTGTCTTCGGGCATCCGTAGCGTAGGGCTGCAGCAGCACCACGCGGGCGTGCCCGTGGTCGGTGGGCAGCTGAGTTTTCGCTTCAAGCACGACCGGCTCGTCTACATCACCTCGGACGCGCTGCCCCATGTGGCCGTGACCGCGGGTCTCGGTGCGCGTACGAGCGATACCCGAGCGCGCACCGCCGCCGAAGACTGGGTCGCACGCGACTTCTCGGGCGCCACGCCATCCTCCACCGTGCCCGACGCGGTGGTCGTGTTGCCAGTGTGGAGCGTCGACCACTGGATCTACCACCGCGTGCTGCGGCTGGAGGTCGCAACGTCCTCACCCCTGGGGCGGTGGATCGTCTACGTCGATGCCGTCAGTGGCGAGCCCGTGGCTCGGGAGCAGCAGATGCACTCGGTGGTCACCGTGCGCTTCAACGTGCCCGAGCGCCATCCCGGTGGGGCCCGCAGCGATGAGCTCGCACCCAACCTGACGGTCTTGGTCGGGGGGCAGCTGGACACGACCAACGATGCGGGGCAGGTCGCGGTCAATGCCAATCCCACCACGGTCGAGATGTCGGTCAATGGGCCACTGGTCGATGTGATCAACACCGCGGGGAACGAGGCGGCGACCGGTTTCGTGGCCTCCGATGGTGACACCGTCGTCTGGAATGTCGCGGGCAACGAGTTCAGCGACGCCCAGCTCAATGCGTTCATCCACACCTCGCGGGTCAAGTCCTTCGTACGCGACATCGACCCGGGCTTCGGTTGGCTCGACACGCAGATCGGGGTCACCGTGAACCTGGAGGGCAGCTGCAACGCCTCCTCCGACGGCAACGACATCTACTTCCTGCGCGCCGGTCAGTGTCAGAACACCGCACTGCTGGCCGATGTCGTCTACCACGAGGTCGGCCACTCGGTGCACATCCAGTCGATCATCCCGGGGGTGGGCGCCTTCAACAGCGCCCTGTCCGAGGGGATCAGCGACTACCTCGCCAGCACCATCGTCGACGACTCGGGGATGGGCCGTGGCTTCGGGTTCACGGACAATCCGCTCCGCGAGCTCAATCCCGATGGCGACGAGTGGTTTTGGCCCGACGATATCAGCGGCGGCGACCCGCACGCGACCGGGCTCATCATCGGCGGGACGCTGTGGGACCTGCGGACCGCATTGATGAACTCCATGGGGGCGGCCGCCGGTCAGGCCCACGCCGATCACATCTGGTACGAGTCGTTGCAACGGGCGACCGACATCCCTTCGATGTATCCCGAGGCGTTGCTGTACGACGACGATGACGGCGATCTGCTCAACGGCACGCCCAACGGATGCCTAATCAACGACGCCTTCGAGGCCCACGGGTTGCTCGATTTTGGTGAGCTGGGCGAGCTGCAGGTGGACCTGGTCGATGTGGTGGGCGGTCGCGATGTCGTGATCAACCAGCAGATCCCCAACTTTGCCGGATGCCCGGTCTCTGCCACCGATGCGGAGCTCCGCTGGAGGCTGCGCGGCGACCCGGCGGGCGTCAATGTGGTGGCCATGGCCGCCGATGGCGATGCCTGGGTCGGCACCATTCCCACCCAGACGACCGGTGACGTCGTCGAGTATCAGGTGACGTTGGGCTACTCCAACAACGCCCAGTCCGACCGGCCCTCCAACCCGGCCGACCCCTGGTACCAGACCTACTTCGGGGGTGTCGTGCCCATCTACTGCCTCGATGCTGCCGCCGATCTGGGCGCCTGGAACTTCGGCGGGGCCGGGTCCAACTGGAGCTTTGGCCCGGTGATGGGCGGCGGTGTCGATCCCGGAGCACCGTGGGACGGCGACGGGGTGTTGTTGACCCAAGACGGCAACTACCCCGCCTTCGCCAATACCCAGGCGACCGGCCCGCTCGTCGACATCAGCGCCTACGACGACGTCCGATTGCACTACCGTCGCTGGCTCAACGTCGAGGACGCGTTCTTCGACCAAGCCTGGATCGCGGCCAATGGCACGCCCATTTGGGGCAACCTGTCCACGCCCGGCGGCGACGTAAACCATGTCGACCACGAGTGGCGTTTCCACGATGTGCCGCTCAGCGAGTGGGCCGTGGATGGTCAGGTCGGCCTGAGCTTCGGCCTGGCCAGCGACGGCGGCTTGGAGTTTGGCGGGTGGACCGTCGACGCGCTGTGTGTGGTGGAGGTGGTCGATGCTGCCTGCGGTGATGGTTGGGTCTCGGGCGGGGAGACGTGCGACGACGGCAACATGGACAACGGCGACGGCTGCGACGCCCAGTGCCAGGTGGAGGACGACCCCGATCCACCAGGAACGACGGGCGGGTCCACCGACGGAGGGGTGGAGACGGGTGACGTGACCGGTGACTCCGGTGCGCTGGACTCGACCGGCACGCCTCCCAGCGGTGGTAGCGGTAGTGATGGCGGCGATGGTTCCGTGGCGACGACGGGGCTTCCCGGCGGTACCGTCGGCCCGGGCGATGGCTCCTCGGGGGGCGGCGACGCCGGACAGGACGGCACCGGGGCCAGCGATGGCTGCGGCTGTACCAGCGGCTCGGGGACGAGAGGCTACGGCCCCGCACCGTGGCTGATGCTGGTGCTCGCGGGCGGGCTGCGTCGGCGCCGACGCAGCTGAGGGTGCTCCCGGTCTGTCCTGTGCGGATCGGGCAGCCCCGAGACCACGCGGCCCTGCGGGCGGGCCTCATCGCGTCTGGTGCGTGAGCACAGCCGGAGCGGCCAGCGGTCTGTTACGGTGCGGCGATGAGGGCGACGGCAACAGCAGGGGCGTTGGCATTGATGCTCGGGTGCGGCGTGGACGGCGACCCTGCCGCAGGTGCGTCGTCCTCGGGAGGCGCTGCCGAATCGACGGGGGGCTCGGGATCCGATCCGAGCGCGGGCTCGATGTCGGGCGAGGGCATGGCGGGCACGACGATGTCGGAGGGATCCGGTGGGGCGGAGACGACCACGGGCGGCGGACCCACGGTCGATCCCAGTCCAGGCTGCGGTGGCGATCCGATGGCGATTCCCATGACGCTTCCGATCGAAGGGGTCGACCGAGAGTTCTTCTTCGTGTTGCCCGACGACTACGATCCCATGCAGCCGTACCCGCTGGTGTTCGCCTGGCATGCACTGGGGACGAGTGGGGCGCTGGCCCAGGCCTACTATCAGGTGGAGCAGCAGTCGGCGGGCCAGGCCATCTTCGTGTATCCCGACGGACTTCCTCAGCCGGGGCTGGGCGGCACGGGCTGGAACCTGGAGGCTGATGGATACGACATGGTGTTCTTCGACGCGCTGTACGAGCAGCTGACGACGAACCTGTGCATCGATCGCGAGCGCGTGTTCTCCACGGGGCACAGCTTTGGCGGGTTCATGTCCAATGCGCTGGCGTGCTTCCGGGGGGAGTACCTCCGCGCGATCGCTCCGGTGGCGGGCGGCGGACCGTTCGCGGCCTGTGACGGCCCGATGGCGGCCTGGATCGCCCACGGGACGGTCGACGCCACGGTGCCGTACGCGGTGGGGCAGAGCAGCTACGAGTTCTGGCGCGACGCCAACGGCTGCGACGAGGCCACGGTTGCCGTCGACCCGAGCCCTTGCATCACCCACGAGGGATGCAACGAGGGGCAGCCGCTGGTGTGGTGCAGCCACGACGAACCCGAGCCGCTCGGCGGGCATCACTGGCCCACGTGGGCGGGACCGGCGATCTGGCAGTTCTTCGCTGGGTTCTGAGCGACGGTCGAGGTGCGAGACGAAAGACGGCCGACCCGCGGATGAGGCGGGCCGGCCGGGGTGGTGGTGGTCGCGGCTCGAGTCAGCTGGGTTGCAGGACGAAGGGGTAGTGCACGAGCGCGTTGGCGTCGCCCTCGGTGCGCGGGAATTTCCAGCCCTTGACCACCTTGGCGATGCAGTTGCTCACCGTGCGGTCTGACAGCGTAGATGCATCGGAGTCGACCGCGGAGCTGACGACCCGGCCACCCCGACCGATGACGAAGCTGACGACGACGCGACCGGTGAGCGTGGGATCGTTGACCAGACCTGCGTTGTAGCAGCGCCGCACCTCACCGATGTGCGCGCGAACGATCCGCTTGATCACGAACCGATCGAGCGAGCCCGCGATCTTGGCCTTGGCCACGCGAACCCTGGGGACCCGCTTGCCACGACCTCCAAAGCCCGCGCCCGAGCCACGGCCGTAGCCACTGCCTGTGCCGCCGGCCCCCAACCCGCTGGTGCTGGAGCTGGTGTTGCCCATGCCCGGAGGCGGACCCACGTGGCCCCAGACCGACTCGTGCGCGATGCCCCGGGGCGCCTGCACCCCCTGCACGACCGTCTTGCCACGGCTGCGCCCATCGACGGTGCGCTGGCGATCGACGGCAACGAACGCGGTGTGCTGGGTGAGTACACGGTGCCGGAGCGACAGCCCGATGACCTCCTGGGTGACGCGGTCTCGTCGGGCCTGGCTGGCCCACGCCAGGGTGTGATCGTAGGTGAGCGCGTCGATATGCGCGCGGGCCCACATGGAGCGCACGCCGTCGGTGTCCTCGTCGCGTGCGACTCGGAGATCGACGTCAATGGCGACCTGCTCCCCACGACGACGCCCGTGGACGGTGATCGTGCCGCCTAGATCGCCCTCATAGCGACCGAACAACACGACGGGCTCGCCGACGAACAGATCGGGCAGCGCTCCAGCACCAGGCACGACGTCGTGGGCATCGAGACCGTCGATGTCCACACGGAGGTCGATGAGCGCGGGGGAGCGGAGCTTGTCGTAGATGCGATCGACGACGGGCTCGGTGGGCTGCTCGAGGTCCACATAGGTGACGGAGCCTCGCCCGGAGCGGGCCATGCCATCGAGCAGGTGGCGGTTGACCGAGCTACCGACGCCCAGTGAGAACAGCCGAGCGTCGCCGATGTCCTCGGCGATGATGTCGAAGATTTCCTCCTCGTTGCCGATATAGCC
>JAHZJA010001148.1 GCA_022601155.1 Deltaproteobacteria bacterium
CCGCCACCGCGATCGAGGCGCTCGAGGAGCTGGTGACGTTGTTGCGGGCCGAGGGGGCGACGGCGCGGGTCGAGGCGGTGCTGACGGCGGTGGCCAAGGCTCACGCGGCCGATCCCGAGGTGCTGGCGGCGATTTCGGTGCAGCGGACGCGCTCTCGCGGCGCGGGCGCAGGCGACTGAAGAAAATCGAGGAGCGGGTGCACTTTTCGTGCACCACCTGGGAGCTGGCCGCGATGACCCGGTGAACGCGTCTACTTCAGAGGTTCTGTTTCGATGCCAAACATCAAGGTCACCACCCCCCTCACCAAGGACCAAATCCGCGAGATCGTGCGCGTGGGCTGCCCAGATCTCGATCTGTCCAGCCTCGGCCCCGGGCTCACCGCGTCCCGAACCCGCTGGGTCGCCGCGGCCATCAACACCCAGGGCAAGACGGTCACCGTGATGCCGATGGTTCGCGACATGACCACCCTGCTGCTGCTGCTGTTGGTGATGATCACGGGGATCGGTCTGCTCATCTACGCCGTCGTGGTCATTCCCAAGCAAAAAGAGCTGGTCACCCGAGTCACCGCGCTGCTAAAGCGTGAGCTGGGAGGCGCCCGATGAAGGTGGTCAAGATCATCTTGTGGTCGCTGCTCGCGGCACTGGTGCTGAGCATGGTCGGGGCCTTCATCTACTTCCAGACCAAGGCGCCCGAGGGGCAGGTGGTGGTGCTGGCCCCGGGCGAGCCCGTCACGATCTCCGTCGACGGGGGTCCCGAGGTGACGCTGTCGGAGCGGGGGCGTCATGCTGCCTGGATCGGCGTCGGTCAGCACACCGTGCGCATCCTGGGTGATGCGCCGCGCGAGCTGACCTTCGAGGTGACCCATCGGCGCACGACGATCGTGCCCGTCGCCGACCCCCAGTGCTACGCGACCCTCGACGTTGCGAGGAGCGCCTACGACATGGGCGGGGCAGCCCATCCGCCTCGGTTGGTGCGTACCCATGAGACCGCCAAGCCCTTCGAGCTGACCCGTGGCCACTACACCTCGATGGCGAACATTCCCGAGCGGCGGACCTCGGGGACTTCGGTGCTGCTGCTGCGCTCGGCGAGCTGCGACGACATCGCTCAGCTGAAGACGACGCCCTAGAAGGGGCGAGCCGCCCAAGCCGACGCATCAGCGCACGGGGGGCGGGTCCGTGGCGGTGTCGCTCCGCGCTCGCAGGGCGCCTGGCACAGCTTCGGTCTCGCTCCTCCCCATTGGGCCTCCCCTGGCACGCACTGCAACACGCCATCTCGCGGGTCGCCTCCGTGTGTGGCGCATCCGTCAGGTGAGGGTTCGAGGGACCTTGCCCTCGACCACCAGTCGCTCCGCTTCATGCACCAGCCGGGCAACCGAGCGCTCGCGGGGGGCCGCAGCGGCAAAGCGGACGAACGCGGCAATGGGCAGGTGCGCCCAGGGGGTGCCCTGCAGGCGAGCGGCCAGCTCGAACGCCACCCGCCCGGTCTTGATCGCATGCGCGATGACGATCGGGCGGGTGTACACGTCTTGCAGCGGTAGGTCGCTGCACATGGCCGCGAGCGCATCGTCGGCGCCGTGGTCGATGAGATAGCGGGTCACCTGGGCGACGGCATCATGCGGGCGTCGTCCGAGGATCGAATCTCGAATGGCCTCCACGGAGGTGGGCGCCGGGCTGGGCAGCAGCTGTGCCGTCGCGTCCGGCCCGTCCAAGGTGCGGGCGTTGTTGACGAACCGGGCCGACTGGAACAACAGACGCAGGGCGGTGGGGTCGGTCGTGCGCTCCACGGCGTGGTGGACGGCATCGGCAAAGGTCATGGTGTGGGTGACGTCGAGCCAGCCCTCTTGCACCGTGTCATCACCGTCGTGGTCGAGCTGAAGCCGCAGCAAGCGGGCGGCGGCGGCAGCCCCCACGAGGTCGGCGATGGCAGCGGGCGCGCACCCGTGGTCGAGCATCTGGGCGATCGCGTCGAATGCCTCGTCGCGATGCCCTTGGACCAGAGCCGACCACCACGCCTCGCGTTGCTCCGGGACCATCGCGGCTACGGTGCGGGTGGTGGGCGTGGTGGCCCACCATGCGGACACCTTCGGCTCGACCGCGGCCTGCTTGGCGACGAACGAGCGCCATCGGGGCAGCGTGTCCTCGCGGGTGGCGCTGACCGTCCGACACAGCAGCGCGGGCAGCACGACCTCGGCGTGCTCCCAGCCCACGCGCTCGAGCAGATCGAAGGTCTTGATGGTGTAGATGAGCGGGTGCCCGAACGACAGGAAGTGATCGAAGCACGGTGCCAACAGCCACGGCTCGATCTGTGCGCGGGACCAACCCCGGGCCAGGGCTCCGCGCAGCAGCGCCTCGGCTCCGGCACCGTCCTCGTCTCGTACGCGCAGGCGCAGGCGGTCGCCCGCCGCCACCGGATCGTCGCCCGGATCTTCGGGCTCCGCCAGGGGCCGGGATGGCCGCCGAACGTTGGGCTCGCTGGCGAGGTCGAACGCCTGCATCAGGGGCAGCGCAGCGGAGGGTCCGGGGTATCGTGGCAGGTAGCCGAGGATGTCGGTGGCCACGGGCAGTGCGTGGGTCGACCCGTAGTCGGCATGGACGGCGTCGAAGCGCGCCGCTTCGATCGCCAGCCGCTCGGGAGCCACCCCGAGCTCCAGCAAGCGTACCGTCTCACGGGCGATCTGGCCGAGCTTGCGCTCGAGCAGCGCACTGCCGAGCCGGGCCATGCCTCGCTCCACCGCGCCCTCGTCCGCGGGCTCGCGGGGATCGACCTGCACCCGGCCGTCACACACCCGCACCGGGAACACGCCGACGGGCTCGTCACCCATGAGGCACTGGCCATCGCGAAGATCGAACTTGAAGTTGTGCCACGCACACGTGAGCGTGCAGCCGCGGACATATCCTTGTGCCAGCGGGTAGCCCTCGTGCGGGCAGCGGTTGTTCAGCGCGTGGAGGTGCCCGTCGTCGTCACGGAGCACGGCAAGCTGTAGCCGCCCCAGCCGCACCACGCACGGGCTCGATGGCGTGATCTCGTCGTCGGCCGCCACGTCGACCCAGGGTTGCTCGTCCATGGCGACCATCATGCCCCGGGCGCTAGCCTTCGGCCCGTCGAATGTCGGCTCCGCGACCAAAATGTCAACAAGTCAACATCAGGGTCGTCTCAAAGAGCTGGCGTTGCGTCGTTCGACAGGCCTTCGTCCCAGCGCTGCAGCGCCTTGCGGAGCACGCAGCTGGCGGGGTCGACGGGAGTGCCACGCCGGTACTGCTGGAGCACTGCGCGCGACCGCGCGGCCAGCAGTCGCCGAACCTCGCGGCGCATGCCCTTGACCCGTGGAATCGACATCGAGTCGTAGGCGGTGCTCTGGTGGCGGAGCCAGGCGATCGTCGCGGCCTCGGCTCGGCGCTCGACGGGAA
>JAHZJA010000098.1 GCA_022601155.1 Deltaproteobacteria bacterium
GCGCCGAGTCCAACCTCTACCGCAGCTGGGGCGCGTCGATCATCGGGATGACGGCGCTGCCCGAGGCCAAGCTGGCCCGCGAGGCGGAGATGGCCTACGCGATGCTGGCGATGTCGACCGACTACGACTGCTGGCACACCGAGGAAGTCAGCGTGGAGGCCGTGATGGCAGTGATGGCCGCCAACATCGACCGCGCCCGCAAGACCCTGGTGGGGCTGGCCGCGCGGCTGCCCGAATCGACCGAGTCCCTGCCGTACCCCCAAGCTCTGACGGGCGCGTTGATGACCGCCCCCGAGCACATCGGGGTCGACGCCCGACGTCGGCTGGATCTCTTGATCGGCCACGTGCTCCCCGAGCTGGACTGACCAGCCGGGCCTCACCGCAAGCATGGAAGCGAACAGACGCATGAGCGAGCAATCCCCTTCGGTAGTCGTGGTCGGCAGTGTGGCCGTCGACTGGGTCATCACTCCCACGGCCGAGCGAGAGACCAGCGTGGGCGGTTCGGCCACGTTCTTTTCGATGTCGGCGTCCTACTTCGGCCCGGTGCAGCTGGTGGGTGTGGTCGGCAAGGACTTTCCCGAGCAGGCGATCACCGACCTGCGTGAGGCGCATGTGGACACCGAGGGGCTCGAGATCGTGCCCGACGGCCTCACGTTCCGCTGGAAGGGCCGCTATCACGACAACATGAACCAGCGGGACACGCTCGATACGCAGCTCAACTGCTTCGAGCAGTTCGATCCCAAGCTGCCGCAGTCGTATCAGAAGAGCGACTACCTGTTCCTGGCCAACATCGTCCCGGCGCTGCAGCTTCGCGTGCTCGACCAGATGCCCACGCGCCCGCGCCTGGTGGGCCTGGACACGATGAACCTGTGGATCGAGAACACGCGCGAGGATCTGGTCCGCGTGCTCGGCCGGGTGGATGTGCTGACGATCAACGAGGAAGAGGCGCGTCAGCTGACCGACGAGCCCAACCTGGTCAAGGCGGCCGCCAAGATCCACCAGATGGGTCCCAAGAGCCTGGTCATCAAGCGCGGCGAGTACGGTGCGCTGTTGTTCCACGACGGCGACATCTTCAGCGCCCCCGCGCTGCCGCTCGAGGAGGTCATCGACCCCACCGGGGCGGGCGACAGCTTTGCGGGTGGCTTCATGGGCTACTTGGCCCGGGCCGGTGACGCGACCGGCGAGAGCCTGCGCTCGGCGATGATCTACGGATCGGTGATGGCGAGCTTCTGTGTGGAAGGGTTCTCGTACGACCGTCTCAAGGGTCTGGACCACGCTCAGATCGATGCGCGGTTCGAGGCGTTTTCGCGGCTGACTCGGTTCGAGGGCGCTCGCCTGCGTTGAGCCGCCACGGCGGGCGGATTCACGACCGATGAGCGACGACGACAGCACCGATTTCGAGCTCCTGGAGACCTGGCGTGGCGGCAATGAGGCCGCCGGTCGGGCCCTGTTCGGGCGCTACTTCGACTCGGTGTTTCGGTTCTTTCGCAACAAGGTCGACGACGCCGCCGAGGACCTGACGCAGCAGACGTTCATGGGCTTGGTGCAGGGCAAGGATCGCTTTCGTGGCGACTCGAGCTTTCGCACCTACCTGTTCATGATCGCCCGCAAGCGGCTGTATTCGTTTCTGCGTCAGGCTCACCGCAATCGGGAGCCCGTGCAGTGGGGCGAGAACTCGGTGGCCGACCTGGGGTTGGCCTCGCCCTCCCGCGCGGTGGCGCGGCACCAGGAGCAGCGGCTGTTGCTGCTGGCGCTGCGTCAGCTTCCCGTGGAGATGCAGGTGGCGCTCGAGCTGTTTTATTGGGAAGAGCTCACCGTCACCGAGATCGCCGACGTGCTCGAGACCCCGGTAGGGACGGTCAAGAGCCGGCTGCAGCGAGCACGCACCCGACTGGACGCCGTGATCGCCGAGCTGGCCGACTCGAGGCGTTGCTCCGCAGCACGATGGACAACTTCACCGAGTGGGCCAAAGAGCTGCGCGGTCAGTTGTTGCCCAAGGCCAAGGGCGACGGCGACGGCTGACAGTCGCGGGCCCAATGCCGATCGAGTCGATGCGGGAGCACGGGGCCGTCGTTGGCCGCCGTCCTCGTCGACGATGACGACCTGCGCTCCGAAGCGGCGGCGAATCTCGGGGATGGATGGCCACGGGGTGAGCATCAGCGCTCACGGGTGGCTCGGCGGGCGACGGGATGGCTGGATACTGTCCTGCCGACCGAGCGATGAGTTGCTCGTGCTCCTCGATCGACCTGTGTTGCGCCACGCCTGCCCTGCCTCCTTTGGCGCTTGCCACGGAGGTGTGGACCGAGCGGGTGCCGTCGAACCGTAGCCGCCCTGTTTCCGACGCCGAGGCCTTCGCGATCGAGGCAGCCCCACGCCCTACGGATGGTCCACGGTCGCCGCCGGGACCACGCCGTCGGGCGTCGCTTCGGCCTCGACATCGACCAGCGGTGACGGCTCGGGCGTCTCGAGCAGGGCGCGAAGCTCCGCCAGATCTTCAGCCGCCCGAGCCCCCGGCCCCGACAGCGCATCGAGCTCGGCTTGGGCCTGCTGCGCGAGTGCATGCGCTCGCGATCGGTTACCGCGGTGGAACTCGAACTCGCCGACTTGGACCAGCGCCTCGACACGCAGAGGGTGTCCCGAAGCCAGTCCGGCCAATGCGGCATCGTAGTGGCGGGCGGCATCATCGAGCTGGTCGAGCCTCTCGTAGGCCAGCCCGATGTTCTTGTGCATCCCGGCGGCTTCGCGGGTGCTGTTGCCCCGGCGCTCCAGCTGGGTGACGGCGGCCTCGAAGGCTCCGATGGCCTCGGCGTAGCGCTCCTGTTCACCGAGGATGGCGCCCAGGTTCTGCAGCAGGATGGGGCGCCAGGGGTGCCCGCCCGGCTCATCGCGCTCGACCAATGCGAGCGCCTGCTCGAGCAGGGCGATGGCTTCGTCGGGCCGGTCCTGCCGGCTGCGGACCTTGGCCAGGTGCACGAGGTTGGTGGTTTGTGAGACGTGGCCTTCGCCGTGGCGCTGGCGGCGAAGCGTGGCCGCGCGACCGAGGGCGACCTCGGCCTGCTGCTGGTGTCCCGACTTGGACAGCGCCTCGCCAAGGTTGGTGTAGGCCACGGCAATCTCGTCGGAGCGCTCCCCCGACGAGGCCTCGAGGTGGTCGATGGCCGCGCGGAACAGCTCGACCGCCATGTCGAGGTCTCCAGCCGCGATGCGATTGGCGGCCTGGATGTTGCGCAGGCCGGCCACCTCCCAGGCGGGCGAGCCGTTGCGCTCGAGGGCGGCGTCGGCGTGACGCTCCCAGGTGTGGGCGGTGGCGAGGTCGACCTTGTGGCGCCCGTGAATGAAGGCCAGCTCTCGAGCCGTGGTGGCCATGATCGGCAAGTAGTCGATCTCGTGGGCACTCCAGTACGCACGCTCGAGCGTGACCAGGGCCTGTTCGATCTGGCGGCTTTGGAGCTGCACGAAGCCCACGGCACCCTGGGTCGCGACGATCAACGGGGGATAGTCGACCACCTCGGCGGCGGTGCGTACGGCCTCGATCTCGACAGCGGCTTCGCGATGTTTGCCGACCTGGGACAGGACGATTGCGCTGCGCAGGCGTGCCTGCAGACGACGGACGGTGGCGGCATCGCGGGGTGGTGGGGCAGAGACTGCGTGGCTCGGGGTGGCGGTGGCCGAGTTGCAATCACGGGGTGCAGGGAGCTTGGACAGGGCGTCGACCACCAGCTCGGTGTCGAGGACCCCGGCGTCGACCAGCTCGACCAGCTTGCTGCGTTCCTCGGAACGCGCGGTCAGGCACTCGGTCTGGGCCGCGGCGTGAACCTCGGCGTCGCAGGCGACGGTCCAGGCCAGCTGGAGTGCTGCTGCCTCCTCGCGCAGTCGTACCGCGGCGGGCTCGGAGGCGGCCTGGGCCGCGCGCTCGAGGTCGGCGGGGGCGGTGTTGGGCCCGGCCGGGCAGGGGGTGAGACTACGGGCGGCTCCTACGGCGAGTACCAGGCCGGCGGCGACGACCGCCGTGGGCACGAGCAGCGTTCGCAGCTGACGACGGGGTCGCAGCGCGGTGAGCAGTGCTTCCATGGAAGGGAAGCGGTCCTCGGGGCGAGGGCTCAGCCCGCGCGCCAACACCTCGTGGATGGCTGCGGGGACGCGATCGGTGAGCGGCACATGGCCCGCATGCTTGGCGGCCAACGCCGCACGCGGCTCATTGGGAAATGGCCGCCGCCCCGCGAGCGCTTCGTACAGCGTCACACAAAACGCGTATTGATCGGCGGCAGGGCTGTGCTCGTCGGAGTACTGCTCGGGCGCCATATAGGGGAACGTCCCGGCGATGGCACCGACCTTGGTGACCGCGGACGAGCGTCGCTCGGTCTCCACCTCGGCAGAGTCGGGCGTGGGCTGCCGCGTGGTGCGAGCGAGGCCAAAGTCGGCGACCTTGACCCGGTCGCGGCCGACCAACACGTTGCCGGGCTTGAAGTCACGGTGCACCAGCCCCGCCGCATGCGCTGCCGCCAGACCTCGGCCCGCGGCGCTCAGTGTCTCCAGGATGCGCGCGGGCGTGGGTGATTGACCGAGCCAGCCCTGAAGGTCGGGACCATCGACCAGCTCCATCACGACATAGACGCCCTCGGAGGCGACGGTTCCCTCTAGCTCGCCGATCTCGTCGGGGCCGTAGCGACCCACGTCGAACATGCTGACGACATTGGCGTGCTGAAGGCGCGCCACCGCCCGCGCCTCCCGCAGCAGCCTGCGTTGTGCGGAGTCTCGGTCTTCGTGCCCCACCGGCCGGGTGCGGACGAGCTTGATGGCCACGGGCCGGCCCAATTGTTCGTCGACGCCCTTGTAGACCGCCCCTGCGCCTCCTTGGCCGAGGGGCTCGCCCACCCGGTAGCGCCCCAGGTGCACGGGTTCCCGGGTGACTCCCAAGGCGGCGTAGACCTGCGCCCGAACCTCGTGTTCGTCGTCATGGCCGGGCCTGGCGTCCTCGAGGACATCGGCGAACGACTCGACCACATCCACACGATAGCGCGAACCTTGGGCCTGCGCCTTCATGGGATGTTCGTGGTGCGGGCACAACCCTTCTGGTAGCCTGATCCTCGGCGTGTCGGCCAGTGACTCGGACGACGAGGCTTTGCTCGAGGCATGGCGGGCGGGCGACAAGGGTGCTGGTGACCGACTCGTTCGGCGCAATCTCGCGGTCTTGTATCGGTTCTTTCGCCATCGCAGCGGAGACGCGACTGCCGATCTGGTGCAGCGTACGTTCCTCGCCGCGGTCGAGGTCCGCGATCGTGTGCCGCCCGGGGTCCGGTTTCGCGCCTATCTGCTGGGGATTGCCCGCAACCAGCTGCTGATGTTCCAGCGCTCGTCGGCGCGCCGCGGGCGGGTGATGAGCAGCGGCGAGAACACGGGCGTGCAAGGCGGTCCCACGCCCAGCGGAGCGGCGGCACATCGCGAGGAGCAGCGCCTGTTGCTGCGCGGGCTCCGAGGGCTTCCGCTCGACATGCAGCTGAGCCTTGAGCTGTTCTACTGGGAAGGGCTTTCTCGCGCCGAGATCGCGACCGTGCTGGAGGTGGAGACCAACACGGTGAAGTCTCGGCTTCAGCGTGCCAAGGCACGGCTGCGGGAGCTGCTGGTGGAGCTCGATCCGGTGACGGGAACGGTGACGGCCGCCGATCTCGAGCGTTGGGCGAAGTCGCTGCGGGACGCCAGCATCGACAGCGGCGACCGCTAGGAGCGTGTCTCCGTATTCGCGTGTATGCAGAACGCCGTCAGCGGACCGCGTGGCAAGGCGCGAGGAGGGAGCTTGTCGGGCACAAGTGACTGA
>JAHZJA010001149.1 GCA_022601155.1 Deltaproteobacteria bacterium
CTGACCACCGGGGCCCGCGAAGACTACGATCTGGCCGGCAAGGCGATCCTCGAGGCGCTGCACGAAGACCCGGGCAATCCCTATGCGGTGCGGCACCTCGAGCGTCTCCTGTCCGACCCGGACTCCCCGTTCGTGGTCAAGGATGCCGTCAGCGCGCGAGCGGTGCGGGCTCAGTCGGACGCGGAACGGGCGATCTTCTACGTCGAGAGCGCCGAGCTGCTCGAGCGGGTGGGCGCGTGGGGCCAGGCCCGTCGTGCCTACCTGGCGGCCAAGGGCGCCCTGCCCGATCTGGCGCCGGCCGATCTGGGGCTGCACCGCACCTCTAGCGACAAACGCCGCAGCACCACCGCCGTACGCGCTCCCACCTCGATTCACGTACTCGTGGCCGAGGCCCGAGATGCTGCCGTCCGAGCCGCCCGAGGCGACCCAGGCTCGCGCGATCGGGCGCTCAAGATCATCGGCGAGATTCTTCAGCGCGATGCAGGAAGCCGCGATGCGGTGGCTCTGGCCCGTACCCTCGCGGGCCAAGCGGGCGATCCGGCCCCGATCATCGAGCTGCTGGCGAGCACCTTCCCGCGGATGACCGACCCCGGTCTGCGCTACGAGCTGGCGCTGTTCCTGGGCGAGCACGCCTCCGCCCAAGAGGTCGCGGTGGGCTACTTCGAGGCAGGTGCTGCCGCCAAGCCCCAGGGGCGACGGGCCCTGCGGGGGCTGGTCAACGCCTACCGCAAGATGGGGGACGACCGGCGAGCGACCGAGGCCACCGAGCGACTGCTCCAGCTGTTCGATCCCTCCGAGCCCTCGGCGATCGACCTGCGGATGGGCATCGCCAATTTCCTGCGCACCGACCCGGAGACCCTGCCCCGGGCCATCGAGCACGCACGCATCGTGCTGCAGGCGCGCGGCGACGACCCCCGGGCCATCTCGTTGATGGCCGACCTCCTGCAGCGCGCCGACAGGCGGGCCGAGGCCGCCGCGCTGCTCGACAGGCTCGCTGCCCGCGAGCGCAACCGCAACCGGCTCCACGACATCTACCTGCGCAAGGCCAAGCTGCTGGCCGAGCTCCCCGGGGCCGAGACCACCGCACTCGAGGCGGTCGAGCGGGCGGCCGCGATCAACCCCGGCAACCGGGAGACCATCTCGCTGCTGGTCGACCAGCTCAACCGCACCGGGCAGTCCGGACGCGTGGCCAGCTACCTGCAGCCGATTCGCAGCGCGCTGGTGTCGAACGTCGGGCGCGGTGCGGTCTCCTTGCGCGACCTGGGGCTGCTGGCCACCGTGTCGCGCAAGGCCCAGCCCGACCTGGCCCGCATGGCGTCGGCCCTGCTCCAGGCGATGGAGCCTTCCCCCACGGCCTCGGCCGAGCCGCGGCCCGCCGTGCTTCCCGATGGGCTCCGACGCACGCTCGACACGGCGGCGCTGCGGGTTTCGCTGTACTCCGCCGGTGAGCCCCCGCTGCTGCACAGCCTGCTGCAATCGCTCGATGGCGTCGTCGCACGGCTGTCGCGGGACTTCCCCGTCGTCAACAACGCCGACGCCGTGCCGCTGCCGGGCAACGCCGACATGCCCCGGCTGACCGCGTTCGCCAAGCGCTGCGCGGGCCTCATCGGCGTGGCCGCGCCGCAGCTGGGCGCCACCGCCTCGCCCGGCGCCGTCGTCTACCTCGAAGAGCCTCAGCCCACCGTACGGCTGGGCGTCGGACTGTGGAACCAGGGCGACGAGGCGGGGCTCGAGGGGCTCATCGCCATGGCCATTGCCCGCCGGGCGCTGGGTGCCCCGCGGGCGCGTGCCCTGTCGCCGATGGCGATGGACCTGCTGCTGGCGGCCGCGTTCGAGGCGGTGGAGGTGTTCAACCCCATGACCGCCGACCCCGATCCTCGTCGGCTCAAGGAGCTCGCGGGTCACTTCAACAAGGCCCTGCCCCCTCGGCAGCGACGCGCCCTCGAGCGCCAGTGTCAGGGCCTGGCCAACCATGCCTTCGATGCCACCGCGCGCGCGATCCAGGCAACCGACCTGCATGTGGCCGCGCTCGTGTGTGGCGATCCTGGCCCCGTGCTCGCGGGCGCATGCTTGCTCGACGGTGTCGGCGGCGGCGGCCTCAAGCAGCGGATCAACCGCTCGCGCGCCGCCCAGGAGCTGCTCGCCCACCTGATGAGCGATGCATTCCTCGCCGCCCAAAAGGCCGCCAGCCAGGGCGAGCGAGCGCCCCGGGCCTAAAGCGGCGCGCGCCTGCGCCTGACCGCGGCCCACCCGGCGGGCGAGCGAGCGCCCCGGGCCTCAAGCGGCGCGCGCCTGCGCCTGACCGTGGCCCACCCGGCGGGCGAGCGAGTGCACGGGCGAAGCGAGCCGTCGCCGCGCGGCCACACGGCCACACGTGTAGAGCTACACGGCGCGGCGCCGCACGACGACCACGAACACCAACGCAAACATCCAGCCTCCCCACCCCCGTGCGGGCTCCGTGCCGACCTCGCAGTGCGCACATCCACCCCCGCGCCTCGACTCCGGGCTCTCCCGCTCGTAGAACACCGTCTCCTCGCGGGAGGCGAGGCGCGAGGTGAGCTGCGGCGCGTCGTCTTCCTCGAACTCGTAGGTCTGCGCCGAGAGCATGCGACGCTCGTTGACGAGGGCACCCGACGCCACGAGGTCGACGCCCTCGGGGCCTTCGACGGCCTGAACGATGCGCATCGGGGCTCCCTTGCCCACCGTACGCGAGCGGTCGACGGCGACGAAGCTCGTGTAGCGGGTGACGAGCCGATGCTCGAGCGCCAGCTCCGTGATCTCGACGTCGAGCCCGTGTCCCCCGTCCAGCGCGACCAGGTGCTGGAGGTCGTCGACCCGCGACCGTGCCCACAACGATCGCACCACGCCGGGAGCCACCCTGGAGGGCAGCGCCCGCGCACTGGCCGAGACCACTCGCTCGCCGTAGCGAGCGCTCAACCCCACGGCCGTGGCCGGCTTGCCCTCGTAGCGACCGTGGATGACCAACGGACGGCTCGCAAACAAGTCGGGCACGGGCGACGGAGACACGTCGACGACCCGCATGCCCCTCCAGTCGACCTCGATCGACGTCCAGATCGCATGATCGATGTACTCCTGGAACCGGCGGACCGCGACCCGCGGATCTTCGCGTGTCGTCACATAGACATCGAGACCACGACCCGCCTTGGCGAGCTTGGACAACAAGTCCCGGTTGACACTGCTGCCGACCCCCAACGAAAACACGCGCGCACGCTGACCGCGAGTCGCAAGGGCCTGCACCCACTGCCGCGTGCGTGCGTACACCTCGTCCTCGATGGCGACATAGCCATCGGTGAGGAACAGGACGTAGCGATGGCGGCCAGTCCCCACGCGGGGCGACAGCGCGGTGTCCACCGCATCGAGGATCTCCGTGCTCCCGCCCGCGGTGAGGCCATGGACGAACGCCAGCGCGGCGCGAATGTTGTCGTCGTTGGCCGGTCGAGCACCATCGAAGGCCATCCCCGTGCGGCCGGAGAACGTGATGATGTTGAAGGTGTCGACCGGACGCAATGAACGAAGCGCTTCGCGCATTGCGGCCTGGCAGATGGCCAGCGGGACCCCTGCCATGGACCCCGACACGTCCACGACGAACACGAGCTCACGCGCGCCCACCAGCTGATCGACGTCGACGTCGGGCGGCTGGACCACGAGGCTGAAGTGTCCTCCGGCATCATCACCCTCGAGGAACAGCGCGGGGACCACAGCCTTGCCTGCGACGCCGTAGCGCAGCACGAAGTCGCGATTGGGAATGGTCTTGCCGTGGGCGAGCGAGACCGACAGCGTGCCGTTGGCCGCGAGCCCTCCCGAGACCGCATGCGTTGGCGCGTCGAATCCTCGAATCGGCACTCCGGCGTCAGCCGAGACCTCGACCGCGATGTCGTGCCCCGTGCGAGTTCCGGGGCCCGCGACCGGCGGCGTCACGCGGTCGGCATCGGGCACCCGCTCGTCGACGAACCGCGGTCCCACCACCATCGGGAACACGAACTCGTACTGGCCAGCGTCGTAGGTGAGGTCTTGGACGTAGCGAACGACGACGTCGATCGACTCTCCCGGGGCGATGTTGGCCACCGACTGCGTGAAGACGTTCGCTCGCTCTTGCTCGAGCAACGCGGCCGTCTGGCCCTCGGCGCGTGCATGCTCGTAGGTGCGCCGAGCTTCCTCGCGTCGCTTGATCTCCGAGGCGATGACACGGTCGCCGATGACGATCCGCATGTCGTCGACCGCACTGTTCTCGGGCAGCGGAAACGTATAGACCGCCTCGATCGGCACTTCGTGGGCGTTGTCGTAGGTCTGCGTGACCTCCACTCTGGCCACCAAGCCCGTGATCTCGGCCTTCACCGCCGTGTGCCGCAGGGGCAGCGGGGTGCCACCCAGCGTGACCATCTGCGGTAGCTCGCCCGCCGACGTGTAGGCACGGTGATACGCGGACGCTTCCGACGGCACCAGCTCGGCCCAGCCGGGCGCAGCACTGCCCCCCCTGCCCGCCTGCGCCACACAAGCGAACAACCACACTATGCACATCCCTCCAAGGGGCGCGATCCATCGTCCTCGCATCGGCTTGCCCTTCCGCTGTCGAAGTCATCCCCCGGCCACGAGGGTTCATCGATGGCACACGGCAGACCGCACGGGGTGTTCCCGGGTACCGTCGAACGCCGCGCAGAGTTCGAGCGGCCGGGCGCGAGGGCGTGGCGAGGATCCGTCGCGGAGCAGCGGCATCATGATCGCGGACAGCAACGACTGGAGCACGCGGCCGATCCACTTGCTCCCGACCCCGACACCGGACCCGGCATCGCCCCGCACTCCCGGGGTGCGCAGTGCACCTCGCGGTTGCCGTCGTGGGCCAGGTACGGCGAGTCGAGGGTGAAACGCAGCCTCGTTGTCCGCGGGACCCGTCACGTGGTGGCGATCGTGCGGGCCGCATCGACGCATCGCGAGCGCCCCGCGTGCTCGACATCGGCTGCGGCCCCGCAATGCAGACCCTCGACCTCGCCGAGCCGTGGCGCCCCGCACGAGGAGCGCGGATGTGGACTGCGGAGACGCGCTGCCGTCAGGCGCTGGCCGAGCCGCGGAGCCCCGCACGAGGAATGCGGACGTCGACCGCGGAGACGCACTGCCGTCA
>JAHZJA010001150.1 GCA_022601155.1 Deltaproteobacteria bacterium
CCCCACCCCACAGCCGCAGGCGGGGGAAGTCCTCGTGGGGGCGAAGTTCTGCGGGCTCAACTTCGCGGAGGTGAGCGCGCGGCAGGGGCTTTACCCCGACGCCCCGAAGCCCCCGTGCATCGTGGGCTACGAAGGCAGCGGGATCGTGGAGGCGGTGGGCGACGGTGTGACGACGCTCGCAACCGGAGATCGCGTGATGTACATGAGTCGCTTCGGCGGCCATGCGAGCCATGCGGCGGTGCCGGTCGCTCAGGCCCTGCGCATCCCGGACTCGATGAGCTTCGAGGACGCGGCGGCGATTCCGGTCAACTATCTCACGGCGCACCACATGCTGTTCGAGCTGGCCCGAATCCGACCGGGCGCCCACGTGTTGGTGCACATGGCGGCGGGCGGCGTGGGCACAGCCGCCCTTCAGCTGTGCAAGACGATCGACGACGTGACGACGTACGGCACGGCGTCGGGGCGCAAGCACGACTACGTGCGCAGCCACGGCTGCACCCATCCCATCGACTACCGCACGCAGGACTACGTCGAGCAGGTGATGGCGCTGACGGACGGGCGCGGGGTGGACGTGGTGCTCGATGCTCTGGGTGCGGGCGACTGGAAGAAAGGCTACGGGCTGCTGGCGCCCGCGGGCATGCTGGTGGCGTTCGGCATGGCCAACACCAACAAGGGTGGCAAGCGCCGACTGCTGCACGTGCTGGGGCAGCTGGCCCGAATCCCTCGGTTTACGCCGCTCAAGCTGATGGACGACAACCGGGCGGTCGCGGGCTGCAACATGGGCCACCTGTGGGACGAGCAGGCACTGCTGCGGCGCCAGCTGGAGGCACTGCTGGAGATGTACGACGAGGGCGCGATTCGGCCCCACGTGCATGCGATCCACTCGTTCGAGGACGCGGCGGAGGCGTTCGGCGACCTGGAGCTGGGGCGCAACCAGGGCAAGGTACTGCTGCAACCCTGAGCGCACTACCGAACGAACATGGCGATGTCGGGAGTACTCCCGACACGGCGCGAGGCCCGTAAACCGCGCAGGCGGGCCGCGAGTCACAGGTCAGTGAACGCTCGAAAGAGGACATGACCGTGACCCGATCCATTGCTCCCCTGCGCGCCCTCGGCTCCCTGCTCACGATCGCGCTGTGTCTGGCGTGCCACCGGGCGCCCGAACGCTCGACGACCACGCAGCCACCCGCCGCCGCCGCAGGGGCGACCGGACCGCTGTCGAATCTCGACCTGGGATTCGAACACCCCCAGGGACCTCGGGGCTGGAAGACCCACCACACACACTACGCGGTCGCGCTCGACGACGCGGTCGCGTTCGAGGGCGACCAGAGCCTCCGACTTTCGCACGACGGCATCCACAAGGCCGGTCGGGTGAGCCTGCCCGTGCCGATCGACGCGGTCCGAGGCCAGACGCTGCACGCGACCGTCCGCGCCCGTACCCAGGGCGTGACCCGGGGTGGCGTGGGGCTGCAGCTCCATACCCGTCGCGGCGACGACATGCTCGGCTGGCTGCAGACTCCGCTCGCCAGCCAAAAGCGAGGCGACGAGGAATGGTCGACCTTGACGCTCGCCATCGACATCCCGACCGACGCGGACGAAGTGACCCTGGTGCTCGACCACGCGGGGAACGGGGTCGCATGGTTCGACGGCGTGGAGCTGTCGCTCGAGGACACGGTCGCAGGGCGAGTCGGCGGCACCGTCCTCGGGCGCATCCTCGACACCAGCGGTGAACCCGTCGCAGGAGCCACGGTGGCCATCCTGGCCGACGGGCCCCCCGCCTCCACACAGACCGACACGCAAGGACGCTACGAGCTGCGCGCCCCGGCCGGGACCTACACCATGGGCGCCACGGCACCGCAGGGCGTAGCAGATCAGGCGGGCGTGGTACTGGACTCCGAGCACGCGACGCAGGTGGACCTGACCCTCGCGGTCGGGACCCAACAGCTGTCGGGGATCGTCCGCGACCAACACGGCGCAGCGTTCCCTGGAGCGCTGGCGATCGTGGCGACGGCCGACCAGCGCCTGTACCCGACGCGAACGGACGCCGAAGGCACGTGGACGGTTCGCATTCCACCCGCCGAGCAATACATGGCCGTGGTCACCAACGAGCAAGCTCCGCCCGAAGTCTCGATGGTGGCCGACCCCGATGCACTCGTGGAGACGCTCTTGCCGCGGCCCCAGTCGGCGCCGCCCGAAGCAGTGGCGTGGGTCCAGCAGCACCACGTGCCGCTGTCGTCGGTCGAGCCGGGCGCACCGATGGACGACCTGGCCGCGTTGGACTCGATGGTCGCGGGCAAGACGGTGATCGGACTGGGCGAGGCGACCCACGGCACCCGCGAGTTCTTCCGGTTCAAGCATCGGATGCTCGAGTACCTGGTGGAGCGCCACGGGTTCACCGTGTTCGCCATCGAAGCCAATCGTCCCGAATGTCGGGCGATCAACCGCTACATCCAGACCGGCGAGGGTGACCCGAGACGAGCGCTGGAGGGGATCTACTTCTGGACGTGGAACACCCATGAGGTGCTCGACCAGATCGAGTGGATGCGCCGCTACAACCAGACCCACGATCATCCGCTGCAGTTCGTGGGCGTGGATGCACAAATCTCCGACGTGGCGGCGCGCAACGTCGTCGCGTTCCTCGAGCGCGTAGACCCCGATGCACCGGGGCGCGATGCGGTGGCGCTGCTGGGGCAGCCGTGGAACTGGGAGGCCTACCAAGAGCTGCCCGACGACGGGCGCGCGGCGATCGACCGCGGACTGGAGCAGCTGACCGCGCAGTTCGAGCGCCAGCGCGAAGCGTGGTCGGCTGCGACCTCGGCCGATGAATGGGCCGACGCATCGGAGGACCTGACGGTGGTGCGGCAGGTCATGAGGGTCCAACGGGCGCCTGGCATGGAGAGTTTCGCCGCGCGCGACCGGGCGATGGCCGACAATGTGCTGCACGTCGCCAAGCGATACGGCAAGGGGACCAAGACCGTGCTGTGGGCCCACAATGGCCACGTGGCCCGCACCTGGTCGATGAGCGATACCATGGGCCACTACCTGGGGCAGGCGCTGGGCGACCGCTACCTGGCCCTGGGGTTCGCGTTCGACCACGGCGGTTTTCAGGCGATTGGCATGCGTGCCGGAACGGGCACGGGGCTGCGAGAGCACCAGGTGGGGCCGGCCCCGCACGGGAGCTTCGATGCCGCGCTGCGCGATGGCGGGCCCCCGCTGTTCGCCCTGTCGCTCCGGGACGCCCCCCGCCAGGGTCCGGTGGCCGCCTGGCTGCGCAAGCCTCTGCCCACCCGTCATGTCGGGGCCGGGTTCGATGCCGCCGACGAGGCGGCAGGACAGATCGTGGAGGTCATGCCCGACCGCTACGACGCGGTGGTGTTCGTGGAACAGACCACCCGCGCCCGCCCCATCCGTCGCCAACGCTAGACCGCGAGCCCACCCGCGCGACCCACCGCCCTGTCCGCTCCCGTCCAAGGGGGCTGGCAGGGTCTCGCCCGTTGTCGCGCCCGCTCGGCGGCCTACGGCAGCGTGCAGTGACCCAGGCTCTCCAGCCCTGCAGGAGCCGGTCGACCACCCCACCACGACACGCACACATGGCCAGGGTCCGAACACGCGATGCTGGGGTCGGGCTGGGACAGATCACAATACGGTGTGCTGCACGAGGCATCGCCCGCTGCGCACGGAGCCCCGCCCCCCGCTGCCGACAGACACGCGGTATCGGGCGCGCACCCGAACGCGGACTCGCACGCCTCCCCTACCGCCGCGACCGGAAACACGCTGGCTCCACACACGAACCCCTCGTGGCCCCAGACGCAGCCCTGGCCCGCACCGACGGTCCACACCCGACGACGACCCCGGCCAGCCCGGCGCGCAGCCATCCACCCCGGATCATCATCGGTTCAACCCGCTCCCCCCCCGGGGCGCTCACCCCTCGGGCGGCCCGCTCGCCTTCGCGAGCTGCCCCGCGTTGACGTTGCTCGCATCGAAGCCCTTGGCCCGCTCCAGCATGGTGCCGATGACCTCGTCCCACGGCGGCGCGTCGCCCTTGGCGAACCGCAGCGGGTTGCAGCGCGCGATGACGAACGCTTTGAGGTACGGGCTGTCGAGCCCGCGCTCCTTGAGCGCCGCGACGGCGACGGCGACGGCCGCGTCGAGCTCGAGCAGCTGGGCCGCCCGCGCCTCGCGAATCGGGATCGACTCGACCAATGGCAGGTCGAAGAACGTCTCCACCCGCTTGAGAATCGGGGCGTATGCGCTCCCGGAAAACCGACCTTTTTGCTCGTAGCACGCCCCCAGTGTCAGCAAGGGAGCCTCCTCGAATTCGAGGGCGTAGGCCGACTCGGCCGCGTCCGACATCGACGACAGCGACCGCGCCATGCGGATCACCTCGAGTGCCTTCTCGCGAACGTTGTGGGCCTTCTCGGTGTTGAGCGCGAGGATCTTGTAGGCGACCTCGGCATCGGGCACCACCAACGAGATGATCGCGCCGCCCCCCAGATTGCGCACGGCGGTGAGCCGATGGTTGCCGTTGGGCGTCCAATAGCCACCGTCGGGATTGAGCACGGTGATGATCGGATCCAAGAACCGATCGAGCTTGTCGATCACGGCGGTCAGGCGCTTGGCGTGCGTGGCGGACAGATCGCGCTGGAACGGCGTGGGCTCGACCTTGTCCACGGGCAACGCGGCGAGGATGGTGAAGTTGCCGCCCATCGGCTCGCGGTAGGTGGCCAGCACCGTGCCGCCATCAGCCGCGATGGTTGCGGCCAGCTCGGTCACCTTGGGCGGAGGCTCACCGCCCAAGACCGCGTCGGCAGCCAGGCCCCGGCTTCCCGGCTCGGGCGCGTCCTTCTTGCGACGCGTGGTCTTCTTCTTCGCGGTCTTCTTGGCGGTCTTCTTCTTGGTGGTCTTGTCGGTGTCTGCCACGGCGCCTCCGAGGCGCTAGTGTGACCGAAGCCGGGACCGCTCGGCCAGCAGGGCGACGATCTGGTCGACGGC
>JAHZJA010000099.1 GCA_022601155.1 Deltaproteobacteria bacterium
ACCAGTGCGTGCCCGATGGCGCGGTCTGGAGCGCGGAGCAGCAGCAAGTGGCCGAGGCGGGCGTGCGTCGAGTAGGTGGCGCCATGGCCGGAGACACCTGGACGCTGCTCGCACCGCGGCTCGGCGGGCACGCGCACGAGCTGTCGGTGCTCCGTCAGGGGGCGTGTGAGAAGCACCGCCGAGGGCTTGTGCCCGAGGAGCACTACGCCCGGCAGGTCGCCTGCCTCGATCGCAGCGAGGCTGCGCTGTCCGAGTTGGTGGGGTTGCTCGGTCGCGCCGACGCCACGGCGGTCACCAACGCCAACCGGGCCGCGCTGCAGCTGCCGTCGCCGTCGTCGTGCACCGACATCGACAGACTGCTGACCGACGAACCCGCGGTGGAGGATCCCGCCCTCGCGACGCGGGTGGCCGAGCTCCGCCGGCAGCTCGCCCGTGCGAGCACCGAGGAGTCCGCGGGGCTCTACGACGAAGCGGCCGCGCGGGCCGACCTGGTGGTGAAGGAAGCCACGCAGCTGAGCTATCGACCGCTTCGCGCCGAAGCTCTGGTGCGGCGGGGGAGCGCGTGGATGCAGCTGGGTCGGCCCGAGGCGTCCACGGATCTCGACGATGCGCTGTGGGCTGCACTGGCGTCCGAGCAGCGGCGGGTTGCCGCCGAAGCAGCGGCCAAGCGTGTCTTCGTCCGCGCCGATGCTCAGGGAGAGGATCGGGACGCGACCGAGGCCATCGCGATGGCGCGATCGTTGGTGGAGCGGGTCGGCGCCGCCGACTGGCGGACGCGCTGGGTCCTGTCGAACAACGTCGGTATCGTCCTCGACCTGCGCGGCGACGGTCGCGAGGCCCTGGCCGCCTTCGAGCGAGCGCTGTCGGAGATCCCTCCGCAGGACGATCGAGGGCGGTTCGAGCGGGCGACCACCCTGACCAACATGGTGTTCGTGCAGCAGCGCCTCGGCCAGCTCGAACTCGCCGCGCGCAGCGGTCGTCGGGCCATCGAGGAGACCGAGGCGGTGCTCGGCCCGACCCACCCCCGGGCGCTCGAGACCCGGGTGGAGCTTGCCCGGGCCCATCGGTTTGCCGGGCGCTACGCGGACGCGAGGGCGAGCCTGGACGATCTGTTCGCGCGTGCCCCCGACGCCGCGCCCCCCATAGCGGCGGTGTTCGAGGCCGCTGTCGTCGCGCGACACCAGGGGCAGCGGGAGAGCGCCCGCCAGTGGATCGAGCGCGGCCAGGCGATCCGCGAGCCGCCGCCTCCCGCGATGTGGCTCGAGGCCTTCGCGATGGAAGAAGCGATGGTGGCCGCCGCAGGAGGCGACGACTCCCCGCTCGATCGTTTGGCCGTGCGGGGCATCGACATCGGGGCCGATCGTCGAGCCGAGGTCCTGCTCGCGCTGGGTCGACCCGCAGACGCCGAGGCACTCCTCACCCCCCGGGTCGACGTCGACGACCCGACCCGGTATCCGGACTACACCACGTCGTTGTTGGGGCGGGCGCTCGTCGCCCAACAACGGTGGTCCGAGGCCGAGCGGCGGCTGGCGCCGCTGTTCGAATCCGAAGGGCTCGGAGAACGCCTGGGCGCGCTCGAGCAAGCCCGCGCGCTGCTGGCCATGGCGGCGGCGCAGTGGGGCCTGGGCGACACGGATGACGCATCCGCTCGGGTCGGCGAGGCGGCGGAGGTCCTCGCGACGTTCGACCGCCAAAGCGTCCCCGTCCGCGAGCTCGAGACGGTGCGGGCGATGATCGCTGGCACCGCCGAGAATACGCCGCCCACCCCGTGAGTGAAGCGGTGGGAACGTAGCCGTGCAGCGGTTCACCACCTATCGTCCCAAACGCGTTGCAAATGCACACCGCTGGTATCACTGGGAAATCTAGCGACGGGGCCCCGGCTTCGCGCAGCCTGCCCTCCATGCGTCGACCCGGCCGCCGGCTCCACGACCATCGCATCCGCCAGGCCATCGTGACGTCCGGCAACCCTCGCCTCTTCCCCACCTCCGCACCCCGCCTTCCACCGCTCGCTCGTGGATCCGGCGTGGATGCCCCCCGGTAGTGTCGGCCACCGAGAACGGAATGCGGACCGCATCGCCCGAAACCGAGGTCGCGGCGCTTCGCGCCAGGCTGCCTCCTGTTGGTCGTCGTTCACACCTTCGAGTTCCGGCTCGGCACACACCGAATCCCCGACGGCCGCGACAAGACCACCTTGCTCCGGCCGCCGGTCGGGATACGGGCCCGTGCTCCAGACCAGTGGTGGCATCTGGACGTCACCGTCATCCGTCTTCGCGCTGGCGCCAAGGTCTACCTGCACCCCGTCATGGACAACTTCTCGCGGACGTCCTCGCCTGGCAGCTTTCCGAGAAGATCACGGGACAGACGACCGCAGCAGTTGTTCAGCAGGCGCTCACGTTCGTCGAGAGCGCCGACGTCCATCTCCTGACCGACTCGGGCGTCGAGAACGTCAACCAGGTCGTGGACGACTTCCTCGCCCCACTGTGCTGCGACGTCCCGACCATGCCTGCAACCCG
>JAHZJA010001151.1 GCA_022601155.1 Deltaproteobacteria bacterium
CCGCTCGGCGGAGGGCTTGGCCCCGATCACGCAGTGGGTGCAGCTGTGGGAGGCCCAGGCGCGGCTCGACGCTGGCCAACCCGAGCAAGCCCGCGCCGTCCTGGCGCTGACCGATCCCAAGGTCTGGGGGGCGTCGGTCGTGGGCGGTGACGCACGGGTGACCGAGGCCGATGCTCGGCTGCGCACCGACGATCGCGAGGGCGCGAACGAGGCGTACCGCGCGTATCTCAGCGAGCACCCCAACGGCGACCGACGCTTCGAGGTGCGGACCAAGCTCGCGCGGTTGCTGCAGGGAAGCGACGACGACAAGGAGCGGCGCGAGGCTCTGAAGATGTTCGACCAGGTGCGACAGGGCGTGCCCCTGTCGGACTACGGCGAGGAGGCGACGCGGGCCATCGCCGAGCTCGAGCGCGAGCTCGGACCGCTGCGCAAGGGCGCGGCCGCCAAGAAGTTCACGCGGGAGCAAGGCGTGCGGCGGGCCGAGGCCTTGCTCGCTCGGCATCGCTACGCACGTGCGATCAAGGCGGTCGGTGCCCTGGTGAGCAACAAGAAGCTCAGCCCGGGACAGCGCTGCCGCCTCTGGTACGTGAAGGGGTCGTCGATCTTCAAGCAACGCCGTCGTGCCGATGCTCGGGTGGCCTTCGATCGCGCCGATCGAGAGTGCGCCAAGGCGGGGACCGACCTCGAGACGCTTCGAGTCAAGTCGCGCTACCAGGGCGCGCGAGGGTGGTACGCGGCCGGCAAGTACGAAAAGGCCGGCAAGGCATTCGAGGCTCTGGCGACCGATCACCCCAAGCACAGCTACGCCGACGACGCGCTGGTGCTGGCCGGAGAGTCGTGGGAGTCGGCGGGCAAGGACGCCAAGGCGGGCAAGGCCTACGTGCGTGCGCTCGATGATCATCCGGGTGACAAGGCAGACGAGGCCCGTCGCCGGTTGTTGGTGATGCGGTTCGCCGCGGGCGATCACGACGATGCCCTCGAGATCATCGACAAGGCGCTGTCGGGGCGTATCGCCGACCCGGTCGAGCAAGCCAAGCTGCACTACTTTCGCGGGCGGGCCCTGGAGCGCCTGCACCGTGAAGACGATGCGACGGCGGCGTGGCTGTCGGCGGTGGACTCTGCCCCGCTGAGCTACCCGGCACTGCAAGCGATGTCGCGGCTGCGTGAGCGCGGGCCGGAGGTCTTCGCCCAAGGGGTTGCGCATCTACGGGGCGCCGCGGGGACGCCCGCGCCCATCGCCGATCTCGAGGGAGATGCTGCGCTGCGGCGGGCGGGCGTGCTGGCGCGGCTGGGGCTGGGCACGCAGGCACGCGACGAGCTGCGACATGCCAAGGTCAAGGGCTGGCGTGCGGTGGCGGTGCTCAACCAGGCGGGTCTGTACCCCGCGGCCCAGCGCGAGCTGGCGAACATGGGCCGCCGCTGGCGTCGCGACCCACCGGGCAAGGACAACCGTCTGCGCTGGGAAGGGGCGCATCCCCAGCCCTTTGCCGAGATCATCGCGCCCGCCGAGCCGCTCCACGCCGTGCCGCCGCTGCTCACCTACGCGATCATGCAGACCGAGAGTCGGTTCGATCCCGGCGTGACCTCGTTCGCAGGGGCTCGTGGGCTGGTGCAGCTGATGCCGGCCACGGCGCGAGGCCTTGCCAAGGCGGCCGAGGTCAGCATCGACCGCGAGGGGGCTCTGTTCGATCCGGCCATCAACCTCGACCTGGGAATGCGCTACCTCGGCAAGCTCACCGCCAGGTACGGAGTCGAAGGTGGTGCCGTCGCCCTGGCGATTCCCAGCTACAACGCAGGGGCGGGCTCGGTCGATCGCTGGTTGTCGGAGCGCGGCGCGTGGGAGCTCGATCTGTTCATCGAGTCGATCCCCTACGACGAGACGCGCGGCTACACGCAGTCGGTGCTCGGACGATGGATGGCCTACCGCTGGCTGTACGGCGAGGGCGAGCCCGAGGAGCGCTTGCCATACCTGCCGCGCAAGACGCCGAGCAAGGTCTGAGCTCCGGCGGCGGCCGTGCCCGACGCGAGAGGGCTGGTGCCTACGTCGACGAAGGCTTGGGCGGCAGCTGGCCGGTGGGGGGCGGCTGCGGTGGCGGGGTCGTGCCCGAACCGAGTGCCGCTTCCTTGGCGAGCTTGCGCTCCATGCTGCGGATCTTGGCGGTGAAGAACGCCTCGGCGCCCGCGTACAGGCACACGAACGTCCACACCGGAGACAGCTGGGTGATCCACGCCAGGCTCCACACCGCAAAGACGAGCGAAGCGCGGCCGACGTCGCCGTTGAGCAGCTGACCGGTGCCCGGCAAGAACATGCTGAGCAACCCGGCGGTGACCGGAAGTCGTGGCTCCTCGGCCTCGTCGTCGAGAGGCACGAGCGCATCGTCGGGCGTGGTCTGGGCCAGCACGCCGTGCTCGCCCAGCTCATGTGCTGTCTCGACGAACAGGGACTCGAGCCGCGACTTGTCCTCGGCCGGAACTTGGTAGCGCTTGGGCAGGCCGCCGCTGCGGTGCAGCTCGCCAGCTTGGACCATGGTGTCGAGGGTGGTCTCGACCTCGGGCTGCGGTACCGACAACGCGGTCGCGGCCGACGACGCGGTGAGCCACCGCGTGCGTGGATCGGCGAGCAGGCCGAGCAGCTGCGCCCTCAGCTCGCCCGTCCCGCGGAGGGTCGCGGGGGTGTGCAGCCCGCTGCTGCTGGCGTTGTGATCCCAGCCCACCGACGCCGAGGCCGCCTCGGGTGGGGGACCCTCCTCGTCGAGCCCAAAGCTCTTGGCGTTGCCCGCGGGGGTGGCCTCGTTGGCACCCCAGCGATTACGCTGCACACGCCCCAGAAGGCGGCGACCTCGGGAGCGGTTGCTCACCAGTGGGGTCTCCCCCGATGACGGAGTCGTCGCATGCAAGCGTTCATGAACGCGTCGTCGTCCATCGTAGCAGAGGGGACGGCGGGCAGCCCGTGACGTTGCGTTCAGACCGCCTGGAGGCAAACGCAGAGGGGCTCAGACTGGGACGTCGAAGGCACGCAGGACCTCGTTGAGGCTCGTCCGCTGGTCGGTGCTTTCCTTGCGGCGGCCGATGATGAGCGCGCATGCGATCTGGTACTCCCCGGCGGGGAATTGTTTGGGCCGGGTTCCGGGAATGACCACGCTTCGCGCGGGCACTCGACCCTTGTACGTCACCGCCTCGGGCCCCGTGACATCGATGACCGGGGTCGATGCGGTGATCACGACGTTGGCACCAAGAACGACCTCGCGCTCGAGGTGAACGCCCTCCACCACGATCGCGCGCGAACCGAGGAAGCAGCCGTCCTCGATGATGACCGGCGACGCACCCGGCGGCTCGAGCACGCCGCCGATTCCGACGCCGCCCGACAGATGCACGTTGGCGCCGATCTGAGCGCAGCTGCCCACCGTCGCCCAGGTGTCGACCATGGTGCCCGCGCTGATGTAGGCGCCGATGTTGACGTAGCTGGGCATCAGGATGCAGCCACGCTCGATGAACGCGCCGTATCGCGCCGTGGCGGGCGGTACCACCCGGACCCCGGCCTCGGCCCAGTCACGCCCGAGGGGAATCTTGTCGTGGTACTCGAACGAGCCCACCCGCTCGGTTCGCATCGATTGGGTGACGAAGTAGAGGAGGACCGCCTTCTTGATCCAGGCGTGGACCTCCCACGTGCCTCCTGGCTCACTCGGCGGCGAGGCCACACGGATCTGGCCCTCGTCCAGCAGCGCCAGCGTTCGGCGCACCGCCTTGCGGTGATCGTCGCTCTGCAGCAGGGCGCGGTCTTCCCACGCGGAATCGACGCGATCGCGCAAAGTGCTCAGTTCGGCCTGGTCAGGCTTCGACATGCCTCACGCTTTGGCATAGCGACCGTCGGGCTCGCAAGCCTCGCCAGCGTCAGAGAAACACTTCGAAAAGAGGGATCTCTTCGTGCATTTTATGTAAGCGTCAAAGACGTGGCCCATGTGGCACTAGGAGTGCCAATCGGCTGACGATTTTGGGTCCAGTTTTGGGGCCGCTGTGAGCTGACCTGTCCTTTCGCCGCCAGCCCGATGACGGTCCCCGGCGCCCCGAGCGGTCACCCCGCGGGCCGGGCCGGCACGAAATCTTCCAAGGTATTGGAATCCATGAGTTCAATGTCGGTCGGTTCTTCCTCGCATGGACCCTGCAGATGGTCCGGGTCGAAGAGGGACCAAGTTCATGCAAGTCGCCGATCATTTCGCACCATCGTTCACGGACTCCATCGCCGAGGCACGACTCCGAACCCCGCCCCCATGCTTCGTGGGCCACTCGCCGGCCGCGCGCCGCGTGCAGGCTCTGATCCATCGGGCGGTGCGGACCAATCTGCCCGTGCTGCTGACCGGTGCGACGGGGACGGGACGCGAGACGATCGCTCGGGTCTTGCACCACTTCGGGGGAGGGGAGGCCTCGGCCCTCGAGGTCGTGCGGATCAAGGGGCAGCAGTCGCGCCTGGTGAGCTTGGGAGGGTTCACCTATCTCGCAGACCTCGAGGACCTGCCGCTCGACGAGCAGGCGCGGCTGCCCACGCTCACCGGTCTGGGCCGGATCGTGATTGGCACCCAGCTGCGACCCGAGAGCGATGAGGGCCGCGCGCGCCTTCACCCGCAGATCGTCCGCTGGGGCAGCGGTGTCCGGATCGACGTGCCGAGCCTCGGCGAGCGCATCGAGGACCTCGAGCTGCTCGCGATGGACATCGTCCGTCGCACCCCGACACGCCGCCCGATCGGGGGAATTGCCGACAACGCACTCGACTGCCTGCGGGGATACCCGTGGCCCGCCAACGTCGATGAGCTCGAGGACGTCATCACCCATGCGGTGGCCGCCGGTTCGTCGGAGCAGATCGAGCTTCGCGACCTGCCCGCCAAGCTTCGCGTTCGCGACGTGCACCAAGCCCGCGCCGAGTCCCCCGAGCGCCAGCTGTGCCTCGAGGAGGCCGAGAAGCAGGCCATCCGTCGGGCGCTCAACTACGCCCGCGGCAACAAGCGCAAGGCGGCGCGGCTGCTCCACATCGGCAAGACCACCTTGTACCGCAAGCTCAAGCAGTACGACCTCGAGTAAGGAACGACCGACCGCGGCTTGCAGCCGCGGGGGCACCGTGCGACGAGGTGCCTCCCTTGCTGCAAACCGGATCTCGACCACGGCTCGCGGGCTCTTTGCCCCGAGTCGTTTTTCTTTGGTTGCGGGTGGACCCTGGTCGGGATCTCGACGGCCGGGTCGAGCGAGCCGTGAGCGGCCGGCATCCCTGGCGTCGCGGGATGTGGTCGACCGGGGACGGGGCTTCGGCGGCCAGGCGTGAGCGGTTCGCCTCCCTAGCGCTGCGGGGTTCGTTCGACGGCGGGCGGCACCTCGGTGGCGGCGTCGATCGTCGCGGGAGCGGTGGGCTCGATGGCTTCGCCGGTTGAGTGGGCTGGCAGCGGCAGTTCGCTGACGCAGCGCTCCCAGGCCAGCTGGGCTTCGTCGGTGAGGCGCACGCCCAGCCCCCGCATCGCCCGAAGGAGTGCGTCTTCGGAGAACGAGCGACGCCGCGCGGTACGGGCCACGGTCGGGTCCGGGCTGGCGTTTGAAGACGACGTAGACACCTCCACCAACAACGGTTGCGGCAGGTGCCCTTCCGGTTCGCAATTTCTTGCCGGCGAAAGTGGAGGGTCGTCATACGGCTTGCGCCGCCGGGGCCGACAACGATACGCCTGATGCCCGTGCCGCCTGGCCAAAAGACTCCGCTGTCGGAATTCCTCCCCGAGGCAGGACAGCCCGATTTCGATGGTCTGGGGCAGTTCCTGACGTGGGCCGAAGACCAGGGCCTGACGCTGTACCCCGCTCAAGAGGAGGCGGTGATGGAGCTGATGACGGGGCAGCACGTGGTGCTGGCCACCCCGACCGGCTCGGGAAAGTCGATGGTCGCGCTGGCGCTGCACTTCAAGGCGATGGCCGAAGGTAAGCGCAGCGCCTACACCAGCCCCATCAAGGCGCTCGTCAACGAGAAGTTCTTCGACCTTTGTCGGCAGCTGGGCCCCGACAACGTCGGAATGATGACGGGTGACGCGTCGATCAATCCGCAGGCCCCCGTGCTGTGCTGTACCGCGGAGATCCTCTCCAATCTCGCGCTGCGGGAGGGTGACGCCACGCCGATCGAGGCCGTGGTGATGGACGAGTTCCACTACTACAGCGATGCCGACCGCGGGATTGCCTGGCAGCTGCCGCTCATCACGATGCGGCGCGCGCAGTTCTTGCTGATGTCGGCGACGCTGGGCGAGGTCACGGAGTTCGAGCGGGGACTGTCGGAGTTCACGGGCACCACGGTGGCGGTGGTGCGCTCCGAGGACCGCCCGGTTCCGCTGACGTTCGAATACCGCGAGACGCCCGTCCACGAGTCGATCCACGACCTGGCGATGAGCGGTCAGGCGCCGGTCTACGTCGTGAACTTCACGCAGCGCGAGGCGGCCGAGATGGCCCAAGACCTCACCAGCGTCAACGTCTCGACCAAGGAAGAGAAGCGGGCCATCTCCACGGCGCTGCGGGGCTTTCGGTTCGACACCCCCTACGGCAAGGACATCAAGCGCTACCTGTCGCACGGGATCGGCCTGCATCACGCGGGGCTGCTGCCCAAGTATCGGATGCTGGTCGAGCGGCTGGCGCAGCAGGGGATGCTCAAGATCATCTGCGGCACCGACACGCTGGGGGTGGGGGTCAACGTGCCCATCCGCAGCGTGCTGTTCACCAAGCTGTGCAAGTTCGACGGCGAGAAGGTCGGCATCCTCGCCGTTCGCGACTTCAAGCAGATCGCGGGCCGGGCCGGACGCAAGGGCTACGACGACCAGGGCTGGGTCGTCGCCCAGGCACCCGCGCACGTGATCGAGAACAAGAAGCTCGAGGTCAAGGCGGCCGCGAGTGCGGGCGGCAAGAAGAAGAAGTTCCACCGCAAAAAGCCCCCCGAGCGCGGCTACGTGCACTGGGACGAGAAGACCTTCCACAAGCTCATCGAGTCGCAGCCCGAGCCACTGACGTCACGGTTCTCGATCACCCACGGCATGCTGTTGACGGTGCTCGATCGCGAGATCGTGAAGGGCCGTCCCGACGGGGGATACCGCAAGCTGATGGAAGTGATCGACCGCTCGTACGAGCGGCCGGCGCTGCGCAAGCGTCACCGCCAGCACGCGGCCCGGCTGTTTCGCTCGTTGGTGCAGGCGGGCATCGTCGAGATCGTGCGGCCTGGCGGCAACGGCCGCCCCCACGCGCGGGTGAGCCCCGAGCTCCAGCTGGACTTCTCGCTCAACCACACCCTGTCCACGTGGCTGTACGCCGCGCTGGAGCAGCTCGATCGCGAGTCCGACGTGTTTGCGCTCGAGGTGATCAGCTTGATGGAGGCGATCCTCGAGAAACCGCGCGTCGTGCTGATGCGTCAGGTCGATCTGGCCAAGGGAGAGCTGGTGCAGCGGCTCAAGGCCGAGGGGGTGGAGTACGAGCAGCGAATGGAGCAGCTCGAGCGCGTCGAGTACCCCAAGCCCTGCGCCGAGTTCATCTACCGCACCTTCGACACGTTTCGGGCGACGCGCCCCTGGGTGCGGGAGCACAACGTCAGCCCCAAGTCGATCGCGCGCGAGATGTTCGAGGACTGCGTGGGCTTCGACGACTACATCAACAAGTACGGGCTCGCGCGAAGCGAGGGCGTGCTGTTTCGCTACCTGATGCAGGCGTTCAAGACGTTGGTCCAAAACGTGCCCGAGGACTATCGCGACGAAGCGCTCACCGACGCGATCGCGTACATGCGCACCACGCTGGCGCACGTCGACAACAGCTTGCTCACCGACTGGGAGCGGATGCGCGACGGTGGTCCGGTCGAAATCGTAGCCGCCGACGATGAGCCCCCGCCCGAGCCCGAGCCGTACGATCTGGCCAACGATCCCCGGGGTCTCGGCGCTCGGGTGCGCGCCGAGCTCCATCCGCTGGTGCGGGCACTGACCCGCGGCGATTTCGATGCCGCGCTGCGGACGATCGCCGAAGAGCCCGAGGACGAGTGGAGCGTCGAGCGGCTGGAGGCGGAGTGGAGCTCCGTGCTGGCCGAGGAAGGGCGCATCCTGTTCGATCGCGAGGCCCGTGCCGCCAAGCACACGCGGCTCACTCCCGACGGGCCGCGACGCTGGAGGGTGGAGCACACGCTCATCGGTCCGCAGGGCCCGTCGCCCTGGCGGATCGTGGGCGAAGTCGATCTGACCGAGCCCGACGCCGCGAGCGGCCTACTGGTCAGGCTTCGGGCCGTGACCGACTGAGCGGCGCAGGCCCGGACTCGACCCGGACTCGGATTGGTCGCGGCACGCCGCGTGAACGCTCATCCCTCGGCGATGGCGGGTCGATCGCCGTAGTGCACGGCCAGGATCGTGAAGTACGCCTCGCCCCGCGGGCGTCGGACCTCGACTTCGTCGTCGATGGTCTTGCCGAGCAGCGCTCGTCCCACGGGGGAGTCGACGCTGATGTGGCCGTTGTCCGGATCGGGCTCGTCGGGCCCGACCAAGCGGTAGCAGGAGCGGGCTCCGTCCTCGTCCTCGATGGTGACCCACGCCCCAAAGCCCACCTTGTCGCCAGCGGCCGCCTGAGCGGGGGGGTGCAGCACCTGGATCTTGTCCAGCCGCTTCGCCAAGAATTGCAACCGACGGTCGATCTCTCTCAGCCGCCGCTTGCCATACTTGTATTCCGCGTTCTCGGAGCGATCTCCCAGGGCGGCTGCGGCCGAGACTTCGGCCGTGACCCGGGGTCGCTCCACCTTCCATAGCTGGTCGATCTCCGCCTTGAGCTTGGCGTGCCCCTCGGGCGTAATGAAGACGGGGAGCTGAGCCTGGGCCATGGCGGGGGGCGAATCTACCCCGAAAAGGCCGCAAATAGGCTCGGGGGCGGCACTCGACGGTCGAGCGGGAAACTCGCGTCTCGCGCCCGTTTTCGCCTAATCGGGGGGGCACGCGGTCGTGGGAGGCCTACTGGGGGTCGTCGTCGGTCCCGCGCGCTTCCGTGTCGTCGTCGTCGTCGTCGTCCCACGCCCAGGCAGTGCCGAGCAGGGCATCGATGTGTCGAATCGAGGGCATGCCCTGACCGTGCCCGCAAGCCCCCCTGTGAGGCCAGTTTTCGTCGATTTTTCGGTCTCGGCGTGCTGTGCCATACTCGGCGGCCGACGAGGAGTTCATGGCGAAGATCTGGGGAACCGGCATCATCGAATTCCGTGGTGACGCCAAACAGCCGAAGATCGAGAAGGCCTTGGAGAAGGCACTCGGCTCGCTGGGATATGAGCAGTCCTACAAGGGCAAGGCGCCGCCCGAGGAGGAATCCGAGGAGCCGCGCGTCAAGGTCGACATCCTCGACAACGGCGAGGGCATCCTGGCGATTCGGGTTGGCGAGGACCAGGTCGTGCGTGACCTGGCCCGGCTGGTCTCCGAGGACACCAAGGTGCCCCTGCTGGTCCTGTTGACTGCGGCTCACCTGTTCCACCGCCGCTCGGTGCAGGTCAAGTGTCGCAAGTGGGAGGTCAACGGCGGGCAACTGGCCGAGCTGCCCGTGATGGGGCACCACGACGCGGATATCAGCGACATCGAGCACAACGAGCTGCGGCAGATCGACAACGCGATGAACTCGCGGTTGTCCGATGTGGTCGACTCGTTCACGCGCGCCGAGGGCACCCAGGGCTTCAAGGTCAAGAAGGTCTTTCGCTACAAGCGCGAGATCAAGAGCATCAAGTTCAGCTCGCCGCGGATCGAGCGATTGATGACGACCCTGGAGCGCTGTGAGTCGTTCGAGGTCGTGGTCGAAGGCGAGCAGCACATCGTCAAGCTCGTGCTGTCCGGTGGGGCCAAGAGCCTGAGCTACGTGAAGGCCGAAGAGGTCGTGGAGCTGGAGAAGGCCCTCGAGGGTCGGCCCGAGCTGCTCCGCCGCCGCATCGAATAGGCCCAAAAACGGCGGGCGGTGGCGTCGGTCGTCGGAGCCCCGCGCGCCCGATCCCGCCGTGCGCCAGCTCCACTGCGCGGGCCACGAACTAGCTGCGGCGGCCTCCGCTGGACCGTTTCGGGGGGAATCCCCCCCGGAACGACGGCGTGTCACGGCCGAGATGCAGGGTATCGACCCCATCGGCACCGTGGACGGTCCGGTTTTTCTTGCGGATCGCCGCCTCCCTTGCATCTTGAGCAGGCCCCTCGCGTCCTAGAGGGGGCGTACCCGTGATGAAAATTTCTTTGGATCCTTCTCTTCGTTCCCTCGTCGCGATTGCGGCCCTGGGCCTTACGTCCACTGCTTGCATCATCAACGCCACCGACGACGACAGTGGTGGGCTCGCGTCGAGCGACGACGGAACCAATCCTCCCGTGACCGGGACCTCCCTGAACACGACCGGCTCCGTCACCGCTGCGACCACCGATTCGGGGTCCGATGGGGGGAGCACCACCGAAGGTCCCCCGGACAACTGCTCCGCCAACGTGATCAACGATCCTGGCTTCGAGTCGGGCTCGCCCAGCCGGGGCTGGAACGAGGCATCCGACGTGTTTGGTACGCCGATCTGCGACGCCGCCTGCACCAATGAAAAAGGTGCCGACCCGTATGCGGGTGACTGGTGGGTGTGGTTTGGCGGGGTGGAAGACGAGCCCGAGACGGCGAGCGTCAGCCAAGACGTGACCATCGCCCCGGACACCGCGTTGCTCACCTTCTGGTTCCAGATCCGCAGCGGGGCACTGACGGGCGACGATGTGTTCACCGTCGAGCTCGATGGCCAGACGATCTTCATGGTCACCGACCTGGAGATGGACGACTACAGCGCCTATACCCAGGTCGAGGTCGACGTCTCCGACTGGGCCGACGGCGGAACGTACGAGCTCATCTTGGGCAGCAGCCACGCGGGCACGGGCCTGAGCAGCTTCTTCGTCGACGAGGTGAGCTTGGTGTCGTGCACCGACGAGTCGGCGACCGACAGTGGAACCACCGCGGCCCAAGATTCCACCGGAGGTAGTGACTCGGGCAGCACGGGTGACACCGACGGCACGACCACGGGCGGGGCTTCGTCGTCGGGCGGGAGTACCGCGGCGGGCGATGCCGGCTAGTCGCGGATATCCCAGCCTCCGGGCGCTCGCCCCGGGCACATCCGACATTGCAACGGGCACTGCGCCGCGCGGCCTCGGCCGCGCGGCCAAATGCGTTCCCAGCCCCACAGGCTCGGTCTGAGCACGACCGCCGCCACAGCCCCGACCATCGACGGGTGCGTGGCGGAAGACGGCCGCGGTGGATGATCTCCTTGTCAGTCCGAAGTTCGCGGTGGACCATTGTCGAGGATGCCCTCGTCTTCGAGCTCGGATCCGTCGGAGCCTGATTCGGCGCACGCGAGCGACGACGCCGATCCTCCCGAAGTCGTCGCCACCCGCGTCTACGCCAAGGCCTCACGCCGACGTAAGCCGCGGCGCAAGGGGGGCGGTCCGCTCGACGGCCGTATCGAGGCGCTGGTCCGGGCACGGCTGTTTCAGGAGACCCCGTCCGCCGCTCGGCTCGGGCGGTTCACGGTGCTCGAGGAACTCGGCCGCGGAGGCATGGGGACGGTCTACGCCGCGTACGACGAGCAGCTCGACCGCAAGGTCGCCATCAAGATCCTGCGAGAAGACGAGCTCCCCGGCGAGGAGGGCCGTCTTCGCTTTCAGCGAGAGGCGCAGGCGCAGGCCCGGCTGTCCCATCCGCACGTGGTGGCGATCCACGAGGTCGGCAACAGCGACGGCCAGATGTACCTGGCGATGGAGTTCATTCGTGGCGAGAGCTTGGGCACGTGGCTCCGCGATGACCGACCGCTGGCGGAGGTGCTGGAGGTCTTCGTTCAGGCGGGCGAGGGCCTGGTGGCGGCTCACGAAGCGGGGTTGGTGCACCGCGACTTCAAGCCCCACAACGTGATGCGGGGCGATGATGGCGTGGTCAAGGTGCTCGACTTCGGGCTGGCGCGACCGGTCGACGAAGAGACCACGGGGCAGGCATTGTTGTCGGTCTCGGGGGGTGGACCTCGACGTGTCCGCGAGCCGGAGCGCGTCGTCGCTGACGGTGCCCGGGAGAGTGCTGGGAACCCCCGCGTACATGTCGCCAGAGCAGCACGCGGGAGCCGCGGCCGATGCTCGCAGCGACCAGTACAGCTTTTGCGTCGCGCTGTGGGAGGCGCTGGCCGGTCAGCGGCCGTTCGACTTGTCTGGGCTCGTGGAGCTGGCGACGGCCAAGCATGAGGGCCCCCCGCCGTGGCCGGCTTCGGCTCCATCGGTGCCGCGCCGCATCGTCGAGGCGCTGCGCCGCGGGCTGGCGGTGATGCCCGAGCAGCGCTGGCCCTCGATGCGAGCACTGCTGGAGACGCTGGCGCGGGATCCCGGGCGACGTCGGAACCGATGGCTACTGGGCCTGGCCGGTGTGGTCACCCTGGGCCTGGGCGGGGCAGTCGTGCAGGCATTGACCCCCACCGATCCGGAGCGTTGCTCGGGGGCCGCGGAGCGCTTGGTCGGGGTGTGGGACGGACAGCGAAGGGCCGATGTGGAGACGGCGGTGCTCGCGGTGAAGCGATCCTACACACCGCTGGTGTGGGAGGCGGTGGAGGCGGACCTCGACGCCTATGCGGACGACTGGGCGGCGATGCACACGGAGGCCTGTCAGGCGACGGCGCTGCGCGGCGAGCAGTCGCCGCAGATGCTCGACCGGAGAATGGCGTGCCTTCGACGCGCCGCGATGGAGATGGGGGCGACGGTAGACACGCTGGCGGACGCCGATCGGGAGGTGGTGCTCAACGCCCATGAGCTGACGGCAGGATTGCCGCCGCTGTCGCGCTGTGCCGATACCGAAGCACTCGCAGCCGACGTGGAGCCGCCCGGCCCGGAGCAGGAAGAGACGGTGGAGGCGGCGCGTGCCGAGCTCGCCCGGGCCGAGAGCCTGCGGCGAGCCGGTCGGTTCGAGCGGGCACGGGATGCATTGCTCGTGGCCAAGGAATTGCTTCGTGCGGCCGACTACCGTCCGATCCAGACGGAGGTGGCGCTGTTGGAAGGCCGCGTGCTCGGTCACCTCGGTGACTACGAGGCCTCGCGATCCGCTCTGCTCGAGGCGCTGCGGTTGGCGTCGGAGCAGCGGCAGTGGGAATCGATGGGAGCGATCGCCAACTGGTTGATGTACGTGGTCGGGTTCAAGCAGCGTCGAACGGAGGCGGGGTTGCTGTATCGCGGGCTGGCGCAAGGACTGTCGCGCAACAAGCCACGGATCCAGTCCGCAGTGCGGGCCAACCTCGCGCTCATCCTCCAAGTGCAAGGCGACTACGAGGCAGCGGAGGTGGAGCAGCGAGCGGTGATCTCGTTGCTGGAGGGGCTCTACGGCCCCAACCATCACCGAGTCGCCGAGGCCCGAGACCATCTCGGTGGGGCTCTCCAAGCCCAGGGAAAGGACGCTGAGGCGGAAGCCGAGCATCGCGCTGCGATCTCGCTGCTGCAGCGTGCGCTGGGCCCCAACCACCCGTCGTCGGCATCGATGCGCAACAGTCTCGCGCAGGTGCTGCTCAAGCAGGGAAGGCCCGAGGAGGCGGAAGTGGAGAGCCGAGTGGGACTGGCGCTGCAGGAGGCGGCGTTGGGTCCCGATCACCCCGATGTCGCGTCGAACCGAGAGACGCTCGGACAGATCTTGAGGGCGCAAGGACGATTCGACCAGGCGGAGGTCGAGCATCGCACCTCGCTCGCACTGCGGGAGCGAGCCCTGGGCCCCGGCGAGGTCCTCAGCGAGGTCTCTCGCATGAGCCTGGCCCTCACCCTCTCGGGGATGGAGAGGTTCGACGAGGCGGAGGTGGAGTTGCGGAAGGCACTGACGCGGCTCGACGAGAAGCTGGGCTCGACGCACCCCTTCGTGTTGGCGGCGCGGATCAACCTGGCCGCGCTGCTGCACAAGCAGGGAAAACACGAAGAGTCGGAGGAGGGGCATCGAGCCGTGCTCCCCCAGGTGGAGCAAGCCCTCGGCCCCGATCATCCGCACGTGGCGTTGTCTCGACTCGGCCTCGCCGACCTCTTGGTGGATCTCGGTCGCGCCGCCGAGGCGTTGCCGCTTGCCGAGCTGGCCTGGGCCCGACTGAGCACGGACGGCAACACACCGGACAACCATGCGGAGGCGGCCTTCGTGCTCGCGAGCGCGCTGTGGGACGTGCAAGAGCCCTCTCGTGACCGGGCACGGGCCCATGCGTTGGCCGAGGATGCCCTCCGGTTGTCTCGGGAGGCAGGCGACGCCCATCGCAACTACACCAAGAAGGTTCGCCGCTGGTTGAGCTCGCATCGGCTCGACTGAGCGGCGCCCCGTGTCGGATCGCTCGCGGCGCGGCGGACCGTGGTGTGGAACGGTTGCCGCATCGGCTCGCGCGTTAGTGAAGCCGCCGACCGGGGCCATGGTGGTCGAGGGTCCCGACGCGCGGAGGGGGCGAGCACGAAGCCGACCGGCGCGATCGCGGGCGAGGCTCAGGCCTGCCCGTACTGGAGGTCGGCCATCACGTCACGCAGCGCCCTGGAAGCGGGCCGCACCCGGCCCAGGCTTGCTTGGCGGGTCGCGTGTTGCAGGGCGAGCACGGCGTGAGACCAAAGGGGTCCGGCCGCGCTCGCGCGGAAGAATCCGAAGTGGCCAACGCGAGGGAGGTCGACCTGTCCCGGGCGCAGATGACGGTGCTCGACGTCGGCATTGGTCAGTCGCCCCAGCAGCCAGCGAACGTTGGGCACGGGGGCGTAGTCGTCATCGGTAAAGCTCAGGGCGAGGACGGGGCCGTCGTAGGCCGCCATCATGGCGCGCCACTGCGGGTACTCGCCGAGGAAGTAGCCCTCGGCGCGGCACCACTTCGCCCACTGCCGGGCGACGCCCGCGGGGAGGTCTTCGCCGAGCCCGGCCCAGCCCGGCAGGTAGCCGAACGTGCGGCACATGGTCGGGAGTGCGACGGTCCACGCCAGCCACCGACGAGCCGCGAGCCCGGTTGGGGAGCCGCGCCAAAACCCACTGCCCGCCCCCACCGTCACGATGGCGTCCGGTCGCCCCGCGTTGCTCAACACCGTGGCCGCCTGTCCGCCGAAGCTATGCCCCACGCACAGCAGGGGCAGGTGTGGACCCTGCTCCACCAGCCACCGCTGGGCTGCGGCGGCGTCATCGATCCAGTCGGACATGGTCGTCGGATCCTCGGCGATCG
>JAHZJA010001152.1 GCA_022601155.1 Deltaproteobacteria bacterium
ATTCCGCCGCAGCCCGCTCCCACCCCGGACAACGCCTGGAACGAGTTCTACAACTACGAAGGCATCGCCTCCGGTCAGATCTCGATGATGGCCCACGCGCTCGCGTGCGACCTGACCCGGGTGGGCGTCATCCAGTTCAACCGCTCCACCTCGCAGATTCCGTTCGCGCACGTGCTGGGGCAGGACCAGATCGACCAGCACCATGCCCTGACGCACCTGCCGGGCAATGGCCAGGCGCAGACCGAGCTCACCGACGTGCTCGACTGGTACGACGCGCGGTTTGTCGAGCTACTGCAGTCCCTCGAGGCGCGGACCGACATCGATGGCAACACCGTCCTCGACAACACCATCGTCGTGCGCATCACCGAGTGCATGCTCAGCAACGGCCACGAGTTCGACGAGGGGCACCACCTGCTCGCGGGCGGCGGCAACGTCATCACCACGGGCGCCGACCTGACGGTGAGCAACGACGATCCGCTGAGCAAGCTGTGGCTGACCCTGGCCCACGCCGTGGGCCAGCCGATGCCGTCCATCGCGGGCTACGAGGGCGACATCTTCGACGAGCTGCTCGTCTGATCAACGCAGGTCTGCACCAGACGGGCTCGGCGTGCCGAGCCTGTCGTGGCCGCCTGCAGTCGGCCTAGAACATCTCGCGGACCCAGTCGCCGAACCGTCGCGCGATCCCAGGGCCCGCCTCGGCGCGCGTCCGACTGCTGCGCTCGACCACCTCGGTCGGCAGCGGGTCGTGGGCCGCACCGTAGAGCACCAAGCCCACCCCCGTGGAGAACTTGGGGTCTTGGATCATGCCGGCGAAGCCTCCCTCGGTGAGGCGGACCTTCTGCCGTCCTGCCCCCGCCGCGGCCACACCCGTGGGCACGCCCTTGCGAACCGGCATCTGGAAGATGTCCTCGGCGATCTCGAGCATTCCGTCCATCTGAGCGCCGCCTCCGGTGAGCACAAGTCCGCTGGCGGCCAGCTCGGCGCAGCCACTGGCGAGCAGCTCTTGCTGAGCGAGCAGGAAGATCTCCTCCACGCGGGGCTCGATGACCTCGGCGAGAAAGCGACGCTTGAACTCCCGCGGTGGGCGGGGCCCCACGCCAGGAACCTCGATGAGGTGATCGCCCTCCACCATGCTGATCAGCGCGCAGCCGTGCTTGCGCTTGATCTGCTCGGCCTCCGCGACCGAGGTACGAAGCCCGTGGGCGACGTCCTGGGTGATGCGGTGGCCTCCCATCACGATGACCGAGGTGAACACGTTGCTGCCCTCGCTGTAGACGGCGACATCGGTGGTTCCCCCGCCGATGTCGATCAGCGCCACGCCGAGGTCCTTCTCGTCGTCGTGCAGGACCGCGGTGGACGACGCGATGGGCTCGAGCACGACCTCCATCACCTCGAGCCCGGCTCGGTTGCAGCACTTGACGATGTTTTGCACCGAGGTAACCGCGGCCGTGATCACGTGGGCCCGCACCTCCATACGCACCCCGTTCATCCCGATCGGATCGCGGATCTGCCCCTGGCCATCGATCATGTACTCCAGCGGCACGGTGTGAATGATCTGCCGGTCGAGCGGAATGTTGACCGCCTTGGCCTGCTCGATCACCCGAGCGACGTCGGTGTCTTCGACCTCGCGCGAGCGCATGGAGACCTGCCCCAAGCTGTTGAACCCGCGGACGTGTCCCCCGGCGATTCCCACGAACACCGACTGGACGTCGGCCGCCGCCATCTGCTCGGCCTCCTGCACCGCGTGCGCGATGGAGTTGGTGGTCGCCTCGATGTTGACGACCACGCCCTGACGCAGGCCTTCGGAGGGACTTTGCCCCACACCGAGAATCTCGATGCCAGCTTCGGTGACCTCGCCGATGAGGGCCGCCACTTTGGTGGTCCCGATGTCCAGACCGCAGATGATCTCTCCCACCCGTGCCATGGTGCTTCTTCGCCGTCCTCTCGTTGGAGCGTCAGTCGTACTTGGGCAGTGAGCCCTTGGCGTTGACGCCCTTGCTTTTGTCGAGCTTGGATTTCTTCTTCTTGCTGGCCTTGGCTTGCGCCTGCTGTTCGGCTCGTGCGACAGCATCGGCGGCCCGCTGCTCGGCACGGGCTTGTGCTTCCGCGACGAGGGTGGGCGCCTGCTTGGCCGGAAAGAAACTCGCCACGATTCGGTCGGGTCGACCAGGGGCGCGGCTACCATCGAGATGCACGACCGCGAGCTTCTCGGCCTCTTCGCCCAGCGCCGCTCGCAGGGCGTCGTAGCGCGCGAGCGCGGGCTCGTGCTCCCCGCGACCCAGCCGTAGCTGGCTGCCCATCTCCGCCGTGTACAGGGTGAGCTCGCCCGTCGATCCGATGTGGATCTCCGACAGTCGTGGCCGCCGCTTGGCCTGGTAGGCCTCCAGCAGTGCCAGCCCGCGCGTGACCGGCTGCCGCCAGGTCTCGGGTCCGCCCTGCGTCACCACATCGTCGAATCCAGTCAGCACGGGCAGGCGCCCGCGCTCTCCTGATTCGAGAGTCTTGAACGGCACGCCGCTGTCGTCCAGGAGCAACAGTCGACCGGCCAGCAGCAGCACCGCCCGGGGCTCATGCTCCTGCACCGAAACTTCGAGGCTGTCGGGCAACACTCGCACCACCGATGCTCGTGCCACCCACGGCTCATCGGCGATCCTGGCCGCGATGGCATCGAGGTCCAACGACAGGATGTTCGTCCCCGGCGGCAGAGCCATCAGCTCGCGCAGCCGGGTGTCGCTGACGTGCGGTGTGGGCTCGTACAGCAGGCCTCGGACCTCGAAGCGCGGCGACGTGGTCGCGTAGGCATAGCCCTCGCGGACCCCCACCAAAAGAGCCCAAGCCAGCGTGCCCGCAATCCCCAGGCGCAGCCCCAGCTTCAACCCACGGCGGGCCCAGCCCCGTCCGGGAGGAGGGGGATCGTCTTGCCGGGCCTTGCGCAGGCCGGTCGACCCCTCGCGGACGGGCTCGCTCCGGGGCGACGCCGCAGCACGGCCGCGGGACGTCCCCGTCGTGTGGCGGCGACGGTTGCCTGGCGCCGCAACCTTGCGACGGTGTTGGCTCAGGCGTTTTGCGAGACGAGCGATCTGCACGGAAATTCGCGTCCTAGGCCCCAATAGGAGGCCGTTTTCGGGAATAGCCTTCGGCGCGGAACAACGCAAAAAATCACCGAGCCCACACTGTCGCGGCCTCCGAACGCGCGACTCAGTCGTACGAGATACGACAGCCAGATCTCGGACCCAGACCGAGCATGCTGAAATTCGGCCGAATTCGGCCGAATTTGCCTTGCCACCCGATCCCACTGCCCTACAATCGCGAGCGCGGAGCCCTCGGGACGCCCGCAAAATCTCGACCGTTACCGAACCCAAAAAGTCCCTCGTAGGAGAACCACATGGCGAAATCAAAGAAGGCAGGCAAGAAGAAGCGCGAAGTCGTCGTCGTCGGCTCGAAGGTCAAGGACGTCGTCCGCAGCGCTGGATTGCGCAGCGATGGCGAGCTGGTCCAGGCCGTGTCCGACAAGGTGCACGACATTCTCGAGGCCGCGATCGCTCGCGCCCAAGCCAACAAGCGCGGCACTGTCCGCCCCCACGACCTCTAGGTCGCGAGGGCCCTCGGGCCAACTGAGGAAGGCGGCATCCCCATCGGGGAGCCGCCTTCCGCTCGTTCGAAGCTGGGACGCAATCGGTGCTCAGCGCACGTAGCCGTCGTCGTTGCGCCGCCGCAGGAACGCGGGAATCTCGGACGGGTCGGGCGCATTGCCGTCGACACGACTCCATGCCGCATGCGAGGGCGAGCTGCCCGAGCGACCGGCCGTGACCGACTCGCCCGCGACCGGAGCCTGCTTGCGCACGATCGGGGCCTGCTTGCGCGGGACCGGAGTCGGGGTGGGATTGCTGGCGCCGCTGGAGACCGAGCTCTTGGAGAACAGACCGGTCTGGCGCTGCACCGGGGCCGGGGCGGCGTGCGTGACGATCTCCTTGCGTCCCCCCGGGCCCATCATGCCCGTGGCCATGACCTGCTGGGACTGACGACGTCGACCGCTGTGGGTCTTGATCGCCTCTTCCATGATCTCCTCGGCCGGCATGTGCTGATCGAAGCCGGTCGCGATCACGGTGATGCGCAGTGCCTCGCCCATGTTGTGGTCGATGACAGCGCCGAAGATGATGTTGCAGTCCTCGTGGGCCGCCTCTTGAATGAGCGACGCCGCCTCCTCCACCTCGTGGAGCTTGAGGTCGGGGCCAGAGGTGATGTTGATGAGGATGCCCTCTGCCCCCTGGATGGTGACGTCCTCGAGCAGCGGGCTGTTGATCGCCTGCTGCGCGGCTGCGACGGCACGGCCCTCCTCGGTCGCGAAGCCCATCCCCATCAGCGCTCGGCCCTGGTCGGCCATGATGGTCCGGACGTCGGCGAAGTCGACATTGATGATGCCGGGAATCGTGAAGAGGTCGGA
>JAHZJA010001153.1 GCA_022601155.1 Deltaproteobacteria bacterium
CAACGCCGTCAGTGGCAGCTCCCTGGCGAGGCTGCGCTTCGAAGGCGCATCGGGTCATGCGTCGAGGAGCGAACACTGCCACAGCGGTCGGGGGCGGTGTCATGGCGCGTGGAAAACCGCCAAAGTCGAGTCTAGAAGAGGCGAGCCACAGAGCACGTGGGGCCATCGCGGCTTCACGGCGGGGGCCGAGCCACGCAAGCACCATTGCGGGCATATGCCTGTGGCCCTACGCGTGAGTGACTCGGACTCGCCTCCGTCAGTGAGACACCAACCACGAACGAGGCCGGCTGCGTCTGCAGCCGGCCTCGCATGGAGATGGTTCGCGAAGAAACCGATTCGGTGACGAGGGTCTGCTACCGAGGACGCGCCTCGAGAACCGTCGCACCCAGCGGTGCCAGCGACATTCGCTGCGTCACATCGAAGCCCGCCGCGTCCAGCAACCCTTCGTACTCGGCAACCGTCCGCACGCGCCCCCCTGGCATCGCCATCATCTGGAGGTCCATCATCGCCGCGAACGGACTGCTGGGCTCTCCAATCATCTGCTCCACGACCACCAGCGCGCCGTCGGCTTCCACGCGCTCCCGGCACCCGCGGAGCAACACGTCGACCCGCTCATCGCTCCAGTTGAAGAGCGTCTGGCAAAAGATGTACAGGTCGCCGTCTTCGGGGATCTCTTCGAAGAAGTCACCCCCGATCGCCACGCAGCGATCGAGCAACCCTTGCGTCCCCATGTAGGCACCGGCCCCCGCCGCGACGTGGGGCAAGTCGAAGACGATGCCGTTGAGGTGCTGGTGGCGATGAAGGATGCGGGACAGGAACACCCCGCGCCCACCACCCAGATCGACGACCTGCTGGAATCGACTCATGTCCAGCTGCTCGGCCACGCTGTTGCCGAGCGAGCCCGACAGCCCGACCATCGCACCGTCGAAGGTCGAGGCGGCCGAGGGATGATTGCGGAGGTACTCGAACAGGTGGGCGCCGTGGGCCTGCTCGAACGCCGAGGAACCTTCACGCACCGCATCGAGGAGCTTGCCCCAACCCGCGTACTGCTCCTCACCGCTCATGATCGCCAGGTCGCGGAGCGAGTCGGGCACGTCCGAGCGCAACAATGCCCCCATGGGCGTCAGCGCAAACGCGTCGTCGTCCCGCGCGTGGAGCAGACCCGTCGCCGCGAGCCCTCGCAGGATCCGAAACAACGAGGCCTCGTCGACGGCCAGATCTCGGGCGAGATCTGCGGCCGGCACGACCTGCTCGCCGATGCGATCGGCGATACCCAGCTTGGCAAACACGTAGATGGCCTGGACCGTCCAGTGACCGGTGAGCATGCGAACGACCCCACCGTAGGCGGCTTGGGTTTCGGAGGATGGATCGAGTTGGCTGGCGTGAGACATGGGTGGCTCCTCAGACGTACTGGAACAAGGTCATGCCCACGGTCATCCCGGGGCCGACGCCGCCGAGAATTCCGTAGTCACCCGAGCGTGCTCCACCACGCTCGAGTTGCTCGTGAAGACACATCAGCGCCGTTGCGCTGCACACATTGCCGTACTTGCGAAGGACTTCGCGGCTAGTCTCGATGTCGGACTCGGACAAGTCGAGCGCATCGGCCACCGCCTCGATCACGACCCGGCTCCCCGGGTGGATCGGCCAGTGCCGAATGTCATCACGCGTGAGCCCGTGCCGATCGAGTAGCGCTCCAAACGCTTCTTGATACAAGCCCCGCGCGATCGATGGCACCTTGCGATCGATGTGCCCAGACATCGTGCCGTCTTGCCCGGTGCGAATGTCCACCGCCCACAGCGTGTCGGCGGCGGTGGCGTACTGCGTATCGAGCAGCCGCGGGCGCGGTGGTCCTTCGGCGTGTGATCCTGCCCCCAACAGCGTCGCCACGCTCGCGTCGCCCATGAGCGCATTGATGACCATCGCGCCCTTGTCGTCGCCGGGCCAGTCCCGCATGAAGATCGAACCCACCTCGGAGGACACCGCCACCACGAGGCCACTGCGCCCCTTCGCGATCATCCCGTCGGCAGCTTCCAACAGCGAGATGCTGCCGAGACATCCTGCCCCAGTGAGGTCGAGGCGGGCCAAATCGCGCCGCAGGCCCAGGCGATCGACCAGATAGGCAGAGATCGAGGGCACCACGAATCCGTAGCTGGTGATCGTCACCAGTCCTTCGATACGGCTGGGGTCGACGCCTTGCTCGTCGAGGAGTCTGCGTACCGATTGCTCGGCGAGGTCGACGGCGGCGCGCTGGAACAAGCCTTGCTGAAAACCAGGGGCCTTCGTCTGAAAGAATGACTTGGGCTCGAGGGACAGATAACGCCCCTCCATGCCGTTGCGAAGGAACATCTTGCGTGCGACCGGATCGTCGCGATAGCCGAACTGCTCGAGGATCTCGGCCTGGGAAAACCAACGTTCGGGCACCGCGGTCGCGGTTCCGAGCACCGCCGCCGGCGCCCGCATTCGCGCACGCTTGGGTGAGGGCATGCCGAACAACCGCGGGGGTGTACGCTGCAATCGTTCTCGGTCGTACATGGTGGGGGGGCCTCCATGACTGGGTACGGCGCTGTCATCGAGCGAGTGGGGAAACTCGATTCGATTTCAGGTCGTACGATTGGAAAGGTATCGGGGGACTCGGAAGTCGGGGGAATGCCGAGTTCCTAATTCACGATAGCCAACCCAGACCGTCCCGCCACGAACACGCCAGCGATCCAAACGGCCCACGGACTCACCAATTCCCAGTTCGGGCCAATCCGCTGGGAAAACCCATGACACTCCCACTAAACGGCGCACTCCTCAACTGCTGCGCATGCGTCGGTATCACCCCCTACGTCCAATGGGTTCCAGTAAGGGCCACTTCGTAGATATCCGCAATCGGCCGGCAAACCGGATGACGATCCCACTTGGAAACCACCACGGCCATGGTCAACCGCAGCAAGCGCCGCTTGATTTCAACGATCGTTCATGCTGCCGACACCACACGATCGGCTGTTCTGCACATGAGTGGTTCGACGAAAGTCATCATGTTCCTCGGTCAAAACGACCCACTCGATCGTGGCGCGGTTCACCATGCGATGCATGATGTCCCGCGCTGGGGCTCGACTACGCACTGGACCAATTAGTGTCAGTCGTCCTGAACTGGTCCAGGTGCATGTTCAAGAACGCACGGCAATTCGCCCCGGATGATCGGCGACGAGTTCGCCGACAACCGCAGCCGCCAGTGTGTTGCGCTCCTGGAGTGCGACCACGAGCGCGTCGGTTCGATCGGGCGCGACGGCGATCAACAGTCCACCTGATGTCTGTGCGTCGCACAGCAGCAGCTGATCGGCCTTGTCCACGTCTCGACCCCAGTCCACGGAGTCCGCGAGGAATCGGTGATTGGCGTGCGTGCCACCGGGCGCAATTCCTGCGTTGACGTACGCCACCGCCGCCTCCACGACGGGAATCGTGGCGCGCTCGAGCACGGCACCACAGCTCGACGCCCTCACGATGTTTCGCAGGTGGCCGAGTAGCCCAAAGCCAGTCACATCGGTTGCCGCGTGGACGCCAGCCTCGCCGATCCCCACCACGTCCATCGCTTCTGCGGCCGACCGATTGAGGGCGCTCATGACGGCGATGGCCTCCGTGATGGCGCCGCGCGAGTCCTCGTCGTTCTTCGCCGCCGTGGTGATGATGCCCGTGCCCAGTGGCTTGGTCAGCACGAGTCGATCACCGGGTCGCCCCCCAGTGTTGCTCGCAATGCGATCGGGCTGAACGATGCCCGTGACAGCGAGTCCGTAGATCGGCTCCTCGCTCTTGATGGTGTGGCCACCGACGAGATCGATGCCCGCCTCGGCCGCCTTGTGTGCACCACCCAGGAGGATCTCGGCCAGGATCTCCACATCGAGCTCGGCGGGGAATCCGACCAGGTTGAGCGCCGTCAGCGGTCGGCCCCCCATCGCATACACATCGCTCAGCGCGTTGGCAGCGGCGACCGCCCCGAACTGGTAGGGGTCGTCGACGATGGGCGTGAAGAAATCGGTGGTCGTCACCAACGCGCGCTCATCGTCGAGCCGATACACGGCGGCGTCGTCGGCGGTAGAGCTGCCTACCAAGACTCGGGGGTCGGTGATCGGCGGCAGGCGCTCGAGCAGCGGGAGCAGATATCCGGGGGGCTGCTTGGCGGCGCAGCCGGCCCGCTTGGCGGTCTTGGTCAGTCGGATGGTCATCGGGCCGCGCGAGTATACGACTGCACCGCGGCGGCACGACCGCTGGCGAGTCCAAGCGCGAGGGTCCCACCAATCAGAAGCGTACGCCCGCGACAAAACCGGGCCACACGCGCACGCGCAGTCGCTCGGCGGTGTCTCGGTAGACTTGCGGGCCCCACTGGTAGAGGCCGGGGCGGTGGAGCAGATCGGTGGTGTTGTTCTCCACCAGAGCGTTGAGACTAGGCCCGCCAAACACGGCGAGCCGATCAAAAGCCTGCCACCCGAACATCACGCGCAGCTTGGCCAGTCCATCGGGCGTCGTGGGCTTCCCCAGCCCACGGAAGACCGCGTGCCCGGCAATGTCGACGTCGACGAACAGCTTGTTGGGCAGCGGCACATGACCGCCGAAGCCGAAGCCCGCCTGCCAGCCGCCTCCCCGCCCACCGGGCTGCAACCCCAGCTCGAGGAACGAATAGGTGTAGGTCGCCGGGAAGCGCAGGCCCACGTTGATGCCCGCCGCGTCGTTGATGGAGACCTCCGGGTGCACATTGCCTTCGCGCGTGATCGAGATGAGACCCACGGCGGCATCGGCTCGACGTGCGAAGTTGAGGATACCGACCTGAGCGCCCTTGATGTCACCGCCCACGTTGACGATGCCCAGCTGAGCCCCTTGCATGGTCCCCACCACATTGACCACACCACCTTGGAATCCCGGCTCCACGATCTTGGCGTGGTTGACCATCGCCATCTGCACGCCCGACGCGGTATCGGCGTGATTGAAGCCCGTGGCGAGCTGTACCCCGTCGACCTTGCCCGCCAGATTCCCTCCGATCGCCATCTGGGCGCCGTTCATGTTCTCGTCGACGATGGTCGCTCCCATCGCCACGGCCATGCCATCGAGGCGATACACCCGACTCCACGCCGCCGCGACACTGGCGACGTTGCGGATCCGTTTTCCCGTTCGGTTTTGGCCGTTGATGCTCAGCGGTGGAAACAGACCGACGTTGAACACGATGATGCGAAACTCGTCCTCGGGGGTCGCGTCGTCGCCTCGCTTGACGGTCGACTCGCGCTCCACCTTGCGCAGGGCATCGCGCTCGAGCACGGCCACCGCACTCTGCGAGACCGCCACGTCTGCACGCCACAGCTCCTGCCCGTCGTCGACCGTGATCTGATAGCTGCCGGGCTCGAGAGCCAAGCCAACGGCACCCGAGCCAGGCGGCTTGTACAGCTCGGCCGACAGCTGCCCCTGGGCGTTGCGGACCGAGATCCGTCCGCCCACCGCCTCGGCCAGCTCGAGCCTCGCGGTCGTCTGTCGTAGATCGGTCATCACCAGATCGCCCGAGCCGGCGAGCTGAATGTCGTAGGCGGCGTGCTGAGCTCCGCCCCGGGTGGCCTCCGTGCGCGCGAGGGTCTCGTCGAACGCGAACTGATAGGCCTCGCTGAGCGTGATCAGCCGATCGCCGTCGACGTCGGCCGCGCCTCGCAGACCAGTCGTGAAGTAGTGGGTGAAGAACGAGCCCCCCACGCGATCGGACTCTTGCGCCGCCTCGTCGACCGAGCTCGAGGTGAGGAACGCGTGCCCCTTGACCTCCGC
>JAHZJA010001154.1 GCA_022601155.1 Deltaproteobacteria bacterium
TGGGAACGAGGGTCGGCACGGGAGACGGTCCGGTGCCTGGCGCAGTGAGCCAGGGCCCTCGATGTTCGGTGACGGGAGGCCAGACGTGCAACGCTTGGGTCTCAACCGCGCAACGGGCCCAATTTATTGCAGGCGGCGGCCCTCAGCGAGCACTTCGCCCCGGGGATGTGGGGGAGCGAGCAATGACGGTGGGGCGACTTGCCCCCCGCATCTGCGAGTAGACAGCGTATCTCGGGAAGGCGCGCGCCAGGGTACCCCCTCCGGGTCGAAACCGTGCGCACCACCCTGCGGCCCGAGAACCCGCCGTCTGGTCGACGCGTCTGTTGACGCCCCAGCCGACGTCTCTCCCCGACCAGTAGTACCTACCGCGCCGCCATTTGCGGCGGGCCACAACCATGTTCAGCGTCCCCCCACGGGCGGCACCACCGGTTGACGGCTGTCAGCCGATCCCATGCCAACAACCAAACCGTGACACACACCCATCGACAACGAGCCCATCGATCAACACATCGTGTTGACAACTGCACAGTGCAGACACTTGTCAACTCTACGAACTCCACGCAAAGCGACCCAAACCACTCGCAGTCCCCAGGGCCCTCGGGCAAACACATTCCATGAAGTTGAAAATCGCAGCCTGCATTCTCTCCGTCGGCATCGTGGCCGCATGTGACACCGAGGACGTCAGCCCCGTCGACACGCAATATCGGACGATCGATCAGAACATGGTCGAGCGTCTATCGAGCAACGAGACTCTGATCGTCGATGTCACCCTCCCCGACGTCGCGTGGGTGTTCGACCTCGACGCGGGTGCCATCGATTTCGATCGCGTGACGGTGGTCTGTCCCAACGGGCAGCAGATGAGCATGACCCAGTGGTTCGAGGGCGAGGGCAAGATTCCCACGGAAGAGTCATCGGGCCAGTTCGTGCTCGTCAACGATCCCTTCGACTTTGGCACCCTCTCCGATGAAGAGGCTCGCAGCATGCAGGACGCGGGCGACGAGCAGTGGGGTTTCCGGATCGAGTCGGTCGACGTCGACGGCCACACCTACCTCGTGTGCGGCAGCGATGGCATGTTCTCGTGTGACGATGGCATCGACTGGCACGTACTCTAGACGCGTCCGGCCGCCGTCGAGCGGCGTCCGTAGCCAACATGGCACGGGCGCCGATTCACGGGGACAAGATCACGGCGCTGCGGGCAGGCACCGTCACCGTGATCGAGCCACCACCGCTGACCACGACATCGGGCCCGCCGAGCGCATCGTGGAGCACGGTGCCGGGCAATAGGCCCAGCGCCACCACCGAGACCTCCTGCGGCTGATCGAACGGCAAACGGCTGATGCCCACCACCGCTGCTTCACCCGGGGCCTCCATGCGCCCAAACAGCAGCACGTCCTCGGTGGCCCACAGCCCCACGTAGCTGCCTCGTCGAAGCGGCCGGATGTCCTGGCGAATCTGGCCCAGCGTGCGAATCCACGCCAGCGTCTCGGCCTCTTGCGCGTCGAGCTGCTCGGGCGAGCGCCACATCATGCGGTTGTTGGGATCGGCTCCGCCCCACTGTCCATACTCGTCGCCGTAGTACAGCAGCGGCGCCCCAGGCAGGCCCATCAGCCATGCAAACCCCACCCGCGCCCGCCAGTAGGGCTCGTCGTCACCAGGAGCCTGGGCGATGTCTCCCCACTGCGCGTGGGCGATGCCCCGGTCGTGCTCGGCGTCTTGCCCCCGGTAGTCGGCCAGGGTCGTGAAGCGCGGTGTGTCGTGACTGCCGATGTACGGGGTCATGATCGCACCGTCGGGCCACTTGCCGAGGCCATGCGAAAACCAGTAGTCGGCGTGGATCATCCCGTAGTCGTCGTACGCAAACACCCCGTAGGACGCCGCGTGGTACAGGACGAAGTCGAACTGCCCGTCGAGGCCGTGCGGCCCCACGTAGCGCGCGATCGTCTCGTAGTTCTCGTCGTTGCAGGGGTCGGCGCAGTCGTTCCACCCCATCGCCGTCTCACCCATCAAGAAGTAGTGGGTGCCCGCCGACTCGAACTGCTCGCGCACCTCGGCCGAGAGGTTGCGGGTGGCGATCTCTTCTACGTGCTTGACGGCATCGACGCGTAGACCGTCGAGGTCGAACTCGTCGAGCCACCACACCGCGTCCTCCACGAACCGGGCATTGGCCTCGGGCACCGTGTGGTTGATGTCGGGCATGTAGGGCTGGAACAGGCAGTACAGCGCCGCCTCCGTCCAGCCGCAGTCGTTGGTCCCACACACGCAGTTGGTCCGAAACCAGTCGGGGTGTTCGGCCACGTACTCGTGCTCTTCGTGGACGTGGTTGATCACATAGTCTTGCAGGATTCGAATGCCATGGGCGTGGGCCTCCTGCACCACGGCGCGAAGCGCTGCCTCACCGCCCAGGCGAGGATCGACCTCGCGCGCACGAATCGGCCAGTAGCCGTGGTAGCCAGTGACTGTGTGAACGCCGTCGGCTGCCGCGTAGCCACCCGCGGGGTTGGTCTGCCACGGGGTCAGCCAGATCGCGCGCACCCCCAGCGCATCGAGCTCCCCCTGCTCGATCGACAACCGCAGCCCCTCGAGGTCCCCGCCGAAGAAATCGCCCGGGCCGTCGAACCCTCCGGCCGGCGCGGCGTTGTTGCTCGGATCGCCGTCGCGATACCGATCGGTCACCACCATGTAGACCAGCGCGTCCTCCCACGAGAACGGCTCGGCCTCCACCCAGAACACCAGGCGCAGGGGCTCGCTGCGCTGGGCGGCCTGATCGGTGGCGGTGATCATCACCGTGTACTTGCCGTCGGCCAACCCGCTCAGCTCGAGCGCGACGTCGCCGGTTGCGGCATCGACGACCAGTTCTTCGGCCGTCAGCGCGCGCGATCGTCCTGCGTGCCGAAGGATCGCTTCGTAGCCGCTGGCGTCGGCCCCCAGCGCGTGCACCCCGTCGACGTAGGCCAACGTCGCGCTGTACGTTCCAGCCCCCGCCGCGGGGCGCTCGGATGCGCTACTGAGCACCTCGAAGGCGGGCAGATTGCAGTCGGAGACGCGAACGGCCGAGTTTTCCACCTCATCGACGTACTTGCGCCGGGTCTGCTCCGGGTCGAGCACCCACTGGGTGCGTCCGGCCGCATCGTAGACGAACTTGTATGCGGTCAGCCCGGGGGGCAGCTCCACGGTGACGCCGTAGTCTCCACGGCCGGGCTGCATCGCGATGGCGGTGCCCAGCTCGAACCCCTGGTGCTCGTGGACCAAGCGCACGTTGCCCGCCGAGCCCGGAGCGTCGAACCGGAACTCCACCGGGCAGACCTCGACGGGAGTGGGACCGTCGCCACCGCTGCTGGCCTCGGTCGTCGCGGTCCCGTCGACACCCACCGTCACCCCGGCCGTCGCGGATGCGTCACCCGTGCTCGTCAGGGGAATGGTGGTGGCCGGGCCTGCGGTCCCCGTCTCCGTGTCGACGGTCGCCGACCCGTCGTCGCCGCACGCCGACAGTGACACCGCTCCGCTCAGTGCGACTGCCGCCAGGGCACGTCGACGTCGACGCAGTGCCAGACCCAGCAGGCCGAGCATCACCGCGCCCATGCCTCCCGGGGCACGGTCGGAACGACAGCCGCAGCCGCCCCCCTCATCGGCGGCCCCCCCCTGCCCCGTGCTCGTGTCGTTGATCATCGTCGTACCCATCGTCGCACCGCCAGTCATCGAGTTCGGACCGTCGTTGCCCGCCGTGGAGTCGGCAGAATCCGCGCCATCGGTCGGGTCCTGCCCTCCGGTGGGGTCTCCCGTGCTCGATCCGCCATCGCCACCCTCCCAGAACTCACCGCAGGCCGCGTCTCGAAACTGCCCCGCGCGATGAGCCAGCGCCAGCGACCATGCGCCCGCGCCAAAGCCGAGCATCGGGGTGTTGTTCTCGTAGACCCCGGTCTGCGCATTGAAGGTCTCGGCCACCATCAGGTAGTTGGCGACCGACTGCGCCAGGATCCACTGGAGCATGGCATCGGCCCGCCCCGGGTCCCCGGCACTGCGCCACGCCATCGAGCCGCGTAGATCGGTGATGACCCACTCCACCGCGTCGTAGACACTGCCCCACGGGCTGAGGTCGCGAGCCCCTTGGTGGTCGCTGTCGTCGTCGTTGCGGGCCCAGCCGACATCACTGGCCGGTGTCAGCAGGTTGGCGTCGAGCCCGGCCAACGTCGCGGCCGCGATCTCGCCCTGGGGATCGAACAATCCCATCGCGACGGCATCGATGACGGCGGCGTCCCAGTACCCCTCGCCGGCATCGAGCTCTTCCACCGTCGAGGCGATGGCCCCGTCGTCATCGGTCAGCCGCTCCACGATGGCGTCCCGCAGGGCCATCGCCGTCTCCTGGTAGGTCTGCGCACGATCGGCATCACCGATGCGCTCGGCCATCGCCGCGGCGTCGCACAGACCACGCGCGGCCGTGATCGACGTGTACGCCCAGTAGCGCTCACGCCCGTTCCAGTGGCTCTCCCAGATCGACGAGTCGCGACGAATCAGGCCGGTCGCCGGATCGACCAGCGCCACCAACACATCCGCGACCCGCTCGGAGATCACGGCCCAATGCTCCTCGCTCAGGGTCTCGTCGCCCGTCTGCTGCTCGTAGGCCGCCAGCGCCCACAGAAACAGGCCAAAGCCATCGAACTCCAGGTTGGGGCCGAACGCGTTGAAGTCGGTCTCCTCCACGCCGAACCCGTAGTAGCGCACCAACGAGATCTGATAGTCCGGCATCGAGTAGTCGGCCAGCTCGTCCCAGTCGGTAAAGCGCCCGGCCTCGGCCCCCAGGTAGAACTCCAGTGACTCGCGGGCTTCGGCGACCATCCCCAGTGTCGCCATCGCAACCGTCGCGTACGCGCCGTCACGAATCCACGCGTACGTCCAGTTACCCGGGGGCAGGCTCGCCAAGATCGCGCCACGCCCGTTGTGCTGGACCACCCCCGGCAGCGGGGTCGGAGCCTCGGGGCTGGGAAACCGCGTACGCCGAACCTCACCATCTTGGCTCAGCCACTGCCGCAGGTAGAACTCGTCCTCCTGCACCTGGCCCATGCGCAGCATCGTGGCGCTGTGCCGGGTGAGCATGTCCTCGTAGGGATCCGCGCCCGCAGGAACGGTCACCGTGGCCTGGAAGTCGGCCCAGCCGGCGATCTCGTCCTCCACCAAGGCCTGCGCATCACGACCGTCGATCCACGCATCGGCCAGGCCCAGCGCCGCGGCACCGGCCTGCGGATCGCCGTGGTGAACGACCGTGACCGCCACCCACGCCTCTTGCCCCGGGGCCAGATCGCCGAGGCCAAACTGCAGTGCACCCGTCGCGCCGTCGGTCGCGGTGTTGGGGGGAAGGTTGTCGGGCAGATCGGCGAAGCCGCCGTCGTTGACCACGCCGTAGACATCGACCCCCGGCGCGGCCCCGAAGTGCGTCGCATTGCCCACGGCTCGGATTCCCATCACGCCGGCAAAGCCTCGCTCGGTGAACGCCGCACCGCCGCCCGTGTCGTCCCAGGTCAACGTCTCGCCGTTCTCCCCGATGTCATCACCCACCGCCCAGGGCGACTGCGCCCGCCCATACCCTAGGTGGAAGTTGTGCAGCGAGAACGCCTGCGCGTCCGACACCGTGCTCGGCCCGACGTTGCGCACCCGCATCGCCATCACGAA
>JAHZJA010001155.1 GCA_022601155.1 Deltaproteobacteria bacterium
GCCCCCACAGCCGGGCACGGTGGTCAGCGTGTTGCAGACCGAAGACGAGGCCGAGGTCGAGCGGGCGTTCGTCGTTGCCGCGGGGCTGATCGCCGTGCAGCGCAACCACGGAGGTGCCCGGCCCTTGGTCGCGCGGCGCAACGACAACGTCGTCGGTGCGACGGTGTACATCCCGGGATTTCCTGGTGCCTATCCGTTTCGAGCGACCAACGCCGCGGCCGTACGCGCGTTGCTGGAGGCGATGCACCCCCACGCCGATGCCCGCTTCGACTATGTGCAGCTGGTCCTCGAAGACGCGGCTGCGCTGGCCCAGGCGCTGCGCGAGGTGGGGGCCACCCCGCACCTCGAATTCGTGCACTACGCCGGGGCGGTTCCCGCATCCGGCGGCTGAGATCTGCCACCAGCTGTGCGGGGCTCCGGGCTCGTTCGCCCGGCCGCACAGGCCAGATGTTCCTCGCGATACAGCTCTCCGCGGTACCAGGCCACGCGGTCCTTGCCTTGGGCCTTGGCGTGGTTCTTGGCGCGATTGGCCCGCTCGAGGGCCTCGCGATCGGTGAGGATGCAGTCGGGGCCCACGGCGCACACACCCGCGGAGACCGTCAGCGGCTCGTGGATGCCCGGGAGCCCGAGCTCGCGCAGCGAGGCCTGGAACCGCTCGACCAGCCGACATGCATCCTCGCACCGGGTGTTGGGCAGCAGCACCACGTACTCGTCTCCGCCGAACCGATACGCGTGGCCATGCGCAAAGACATGGGCCTCGAGCTGCTCCATGAAGGCGGGCAGCAGATCACGATCGATGCGGGTCTCGCTGTAGCGGGTGTTGAAGTCCTTGAAGTCGTCGATGTCGAGGTAGACCACGCAGACGGGGACACGCCGGAGACCACACCGGCCCCGATAGACCGCGAGATCGGGGAGAAACAACGTCGGCGCCTCGAGGAGATTGAACTTCTCGTCGTAGACGCGCTCGGGCAGCTGCTCGGCGTCACCGCGGGCCTGCTCTGCGAAGCGAAGCGAGAGGTAGTCGGTCAGCCGTGGAATCCGGGCGGTCTCGGTCTCGGAGAACCACGGGGCGTGGACCACCTGGTCGAGAATGCGAAGCTCCTTCTCGAGGTAGCGGATGGTGCCGCGGTGTCCGGTGCGGCGCCGTGGCTCGTCGATGTCGGAGGCCAACGACCGTCGCTGATGGGTGACGACCGCCTTGAGCAGGCGTGCATGGATCTCGTGCACCCCGAACGGAGCCTCGCCGTTGGAAAGCTGGCGCTCGACGAGCCCCAGCTCCTGGCTCAGCTCGGCCAGCTCGGGAGGGTGGTAGCCACGCAGCTGTGTCTCGATGGGCTCGGCCAGCTCGGTCCGCACCGCAGCGCGGAAGCGTGATACGGCGCTGCGGAGGATCTTCGCCTCGACGGCATCGAACTGTGGCATCGCAGCAAGGCTACACCGAGGGACGTCCGCGGCGGCGATCGGTTGCGGCCTATGAGGAACCGCGAGCGGTCAGCGGAGCGAGCCCGCGGTGCAGCATGGCTGGAGGCAGAATGCCGCGGGCGGCGAACGCCTCGAACACGCGCAGGTTGACGTCGGTCTGGAAGCTCTTTTCGTGCTTGGTGTCGAGCACGTAGGCCTTGAGCTTGAGCCGCATGGTCACGTAGGTCTCCAAGATCACCTGCTCCACATGCACGACGATGGGCTTGGGGAGGTGGACGAACCGACTGGAGACCGCGGCCTCGGTGACGATCTCTCGCGCCTGGGTGACGTCTTGGTCCACGCCGATGTCGAAGGTCATGGCGACCTGCATGTCGAGCGCGCCGTAGTTCCCGTTGGAGGTGATGTCGCTGAGGAACTTGTTGTTGGGGATCGTGACGGTGTTGTCGTCGAGGGTCTGCATTCGAACCGAGCGCAGGCCGATGGAGGTGATGTCGCCGTACTCGCCACCAAACGAGACGCGGTCGCCCACCTGAAACGGACGGTCGAGCATGATCATGATCCCGGCGATGAACGACGCGACCAGGTCCTTGATGGCAAAACCAACCGAGACGGCGATGGTGCCCCCGATCACCGCGAGCACTCGCTCGTCGATGCGGAAGCTGAGCATGATCACCGTCAGGCCCGTGCCCACGTAGATGACGAACTGCGTGAACGTGGCGAGCTTCTGCAGCAGCAGGCGCCGCGTGGCGAACTGCTGCGAGATGCGCTCGACGAAATCGTTCATCAAGCGCAGCACGATCCACGCGCCGAGGATCACCAGGATCGACGTGAAGACGCCGGACCACCGGATCATGCGGGCGAAGTTGGCCACGGCGGTGGGCTCGACCATGTCGGCGGTCGGATCGGCGCCCAAGGCCGCTGCGGGGAGCAGGGCGAGCAGGGCCGAGGCGATGACGAGCAGCGAGCGAACCATGGTGACCCTCAGGCGGCGAGCAGGTGCTGGCGCTGGAGCATGCGGGTGATGGCCCGGTACCAGGGCCAGGTGATCGCGAATACGCCACCGTCTTCGTCGACGTAGCCGCGGCCCAGCGCGAATCGCAGGGCGTCTTCGGCCTCGGCCAGCGGCATGCGAATGGCAGCGGCGACCTCGGGCTTGGTGGCGGTCTCGAGCTGAACGAGGGCACGCAGGACGAACTGGAGGGTCAGCGGCAACGCATCGAGCTCGGTGGCGGGCGGCTCTCGGAACACGCGGACCACCAGCCGACCTCCCGGCTCGCGAAACAGCGATTGCGCCCAGAACCACGTGGCTACATGCGGATTGCCGCCCGCGTAGTCCCACAGGATCCGGTAGTAGCCGATCTCGCTGCGCCGGTCTTGTTCGAGCTCGTCGTCGTCGTACTGCCGCGGGATGACCAGCCCATCGAACGACGGCTCCACGTCCAGGTCTTTGCAGCGGCGCTCCATCAGGGCACAGATGCTCGCCTCGTTCCACGGCTGGAGGCGCAAGACTTCGTCGAAGTGCAGCCGGTCTCCGCGGGCGCGGCTGACATACTGCCAGGCGGCAGAGCCGATGGTCGCGACCCACGAGACGTTGGCTCCCGCCCTTCGGGCGAGCAGGCCCAGCTCGTCGAGGCCCTGCATGCCGCCGATGGTGGGCTGAACCAGTCGCTGAATGTCGTCGAGCGTGACCAGCCGCGGTCCGCCGTCGGCGAGGGCCTTGGCGACCTGCTCGAGGTCTGCGCCTTCACTCAGCCCCAGCACGCGGGCCATCGCCGCGACCAACCCTGGCAGGCCCGACGCGGGACAGTTCAGCGCGAGGGTCGGGCCATCGTGTGCATCGCGGAGCCGGCCGAGGAGGGTCGATTTCCCCAGTCCACGCTCCCCCACGACTACCGAGAAGGTAGATCCGGGGCGCGCGGCCGCGTTTTGCAGGCGCTGCAGCTCGTCCACCACCACGTCTTGGAGCAGCTGGGGCGGTGCCAGCGGCGCCACGAAGCGCTCGCGGAGGGCGTCTTCGGCGGGCTCGACTTTCTCGTTGAGCCCGGTCACCTCGGCCTGGCGGGCGACCTGCCGCCGGAACAGATAGGCGAGCAGATGACGGGTGCCCTCGAACCTGGCCGCACGACGCACGAGCCATCGCCACGAGCCGCGGGCCACCAGGAACAGACCGCCGAGCATCGCCGCGGGGTAGCTGGCCCAGCCCGTGGTTCGCGCGCGCACCCATGTGGACAGCCGTCCCTCGGGCTCCTTGGTGAACGCCGCAAAGACCTCGCCGCGCCACCAGTGGGTGAGCAGCAGTGCGATGGGGATCGCCAGCAGCCAGCAAGTGCGCAGCACCCAGGCGTAGATCGCTCCCTTGCCGACCAGCGCGTCGGCGAGCGAGAGCACCAGCCCGGTGTAGGTGACCGACCGCCCAATGACGCGGAGCGAGCGAATGCGGACCTCGGCGGTGGCGCTGGGGCCTCCTTGCCTTCGGCTCTCGCGAGCCGCGATCGCATCGACGAGCAGGATCGTCGTCGAGCCCAGCAGCAGCCACAGCACCACCAGCCACAGCAGCTCGAGCTCGGGGAACGCCTCGGTCGCGCTGCTTCCGTAGTAGATGACCGCGGCCAGGGCCAGCCACTCCAGCGGCTTGCGGATCCGAGTGAGATACCAGGCGACGCCAGCCATCCAACCGGCACTGCGGCGACGTGCCCGACGTGGACCGGGAGGGGCAGGAGCAGGCCGCTGCGCCGCCTCCAAGATCGACGGCGCGCGGCGTCGCCACCAGCGAAACACGAGCGCCACGACCACCAGCTGCAGCAGCCCGAGCAGCAGCGGAATCGGGGCGGTGCGTAGATCGTTGGCCAGCCGCAGCAGGTGGTGCGGGAGTGAGAGCCCCCGGTAGCGAAGGTCGAGGCCGATCTGGGAGGCTTCTTCGGAGACCTGTCCCACGCCGGCCGGGCCGAAGCCCGTGACGGCGCTGCGGAGCTCGGGCGAGGTGGTCTCGAGCAGCTGCAGCCGTGCTGCGTTGAGCTCGACCAGGTCGGTGCGGTAGCCCTCGGCCAGCGTCCATCGGAGCGCGCGCTCCTCC
>JAHZJA010000100.1 GCA_022601155.1 Deltaproteobacteria bacterium
AACATCCGCGGCGGGTACTACGGCGACGTCGGCGTGGCCGGCAACGCAGGCGATGGCCACACCTACAACTACCGCGTGCCCGACCCCGTCTCCGGAGCGCTGCAGGCCCCGGTGACCGACAACTCCGGGCGATTGTCTGGGGCCTACGCCTGGCGCACCGTCATGAAGGCCCTCGACATCCCCGACGATCTCGCCTCTCAGTATCCCGACGTCTCGGGTGCCAACCCGCTGAACTTCATGCTGACCAACGTGTGAGCGAGGAGAGCGAACCGTCATGGCAAACCGATTCGATCCGATCTCGAAGTCCTGCGGCATGGTCCTCGGCCTCGCCCTGGCCGCCACGACCGGCTGCTACAACGGCCACGACGGCAGCGTCCCCGCGGCGGAGGCCGACGATGGCGGCGGCGACGATGCCGAGCCGTCCAACGCCGACGGCCCCAGCCGCGAGCCCGCATCGGCGGGCAACGACGCGCCGTTCCGGGTGCCCAACGAAGAGGCACGGCTGCTCCCGTTCCCCGTGCGCATGCACAATCTCGCGCTGGTCACGGGGCAGACACTCGAGCACCCCATGTTCCTCGAGCTGTACGAGCTGCGCTACCAGTTGGGCGACCACGACTTTGCCGAGGGCGTCGCGCCCGACCTGCGGTGGTCGGCCGAGCGCATGCAGTACTGGGTCCGCGGCCTCAAGCCCGTGTGCAGCGACCCGACTATGCAGGCCGCCTACCCCACGCTGCTCACCGACCCGCGCCCGCTGATGCGGGACGCCTGGGGTCGCGAGCCAACGGCGAGTGAAGCCGAGGCACTGACCGACCTCCAGGGCCCGGCCGTGCTGCCCGCCGATCAGGCCGTCATGACCTGCATCGCCGTGCTCACCGCGCTCGACTTCGTCTCGATCTAGCTCGAGCTCGGCCGCCGCCGTCTGTCCACGACGGCCGGCAATTGTCCGCGGGCTGGAGTCTGTCGGGCACCGGGGCGCCGCCATGGCCAGCGCTTCCAGGCGCGAGCCCAGGGCCGCGGAGGACGGTCGTCGAGGACTCCCGGGTGAGGCTCAGTGCTCGCCGTTGCCCACAGTGGGCTGGAAGCCCGTGCACACGCACTTGGCCCGCTCGTCCGCTCGCCGAGCCTGAGCCCGCATGGCACCGCGGCTGCTCGCGGCGCTTTTGTACGAACTGTTCAACGGCAGACGCCTATCGTTTCTTGCGGGGGCGCCGGATGCCGTACTTCTCGAGCCGTGAGACCAGGGTTCCGCGCGAGATCTTGAGCCGGTCGGCGGCACGGGTCTGGTTGCCCACGCAGGCATCCAACGCGGCCAAGATCCGTCGTTTTTCGCGGCGCTCGTCGTCGCTGAGGTGGTCCACCGCCGTCAGGGAGAGGTCGGCCGGGGCCACCGTGCGCCCATCGCCATCGACCGCAGCCCGCTGCAGCACGGGGATGAGCTCGCCGAAGTTGCCCGGCCACGGATGCCCTCGCAGCAACGCCACCGTCTCCGGGGCCAGCACCGGAGCCTGGCGCAGCCCCAGCGTCTCGAGGCAGTACCCGCGCACCAGCTCGGTGGCGACCGGGCCGAGCTCTTCACCCAGCGCACGCACCGGAGGAAGATGCACGCGGACCTCGCCCACCCAGTCGATCAGGCTGGGCTCGCGCGGGAGCTCGGTACCCGGTGTCTCGGTCCAGCACCCCAGCACCCGGACATCGTCGGCCGACCGGAGCACCTCCGCCAACCGTACCTGCGCCAGCGCATCGAGAGACTCCATCGAGGTCAGCAGCACCGTGCCCCCCGCGGGAATGCGAGCCGGGTGCAGCGGACCCGCGGTGCAGTCGTGGGCCCAAAGCGGCGCCGTCACCCGGCCCGACCCCTGGTGCAGCAACCCGGCGGCCGTCCGTTTGCCCGTGGCGGCCTCCCCGGTGAGCAGTACGTTGAGGTCCGTCGCGGCCATGCGCCGCACCAGGGCGAAGGCCGCCCCGCGGGGTCCGGCCGCATCCGGCTCCGTGCCTCCTTGTAGGATCAGTCGCGTCGTTCCCAGGGTCACCGGCACGTTCGCCAGCGGGGCTGCGGTATGAGCCGTCAGGCGCGTACCACCGAGGAAGGTCCCGTTGCGACTGCCCAGATCCTCGATGAAGGGGTTGCCACCACGGACTTCGATGCACGCATGACGGCGCGACAACCCGGGGTCGTCGATGGTGAGGTCGACCTCGGGGCTGCGACCCAGCACGACGCGGCCGGTCTCGGGCAGAGGTCGCAACAGCACTCGGCCCGCGTGCACCACCAGCAGCAGGTGTCCGCCGGGCGCAGACGCATCGACCTGCGACAACGGGAGAGTCGCCACAGTGCGCGGATCGATCCCGTCGGGCCCGGTCACCACCCGATCGTAGCGTGCTATCGTGGGCCTGCGAAGCCGCCGGTCTTGGCCATGGCAGTGCACGACGGTAGGGACGACATCACCCTCACCGTGGATCCAGGCGCCATCGCGGATCGGCGCCCGACCACAGCGCCATCGGCCATGCCCGACCTGGCCCCGGGGTCCTACGTCGGCCGCTACCGACTCGAGCAGCTGCTCGGCCGTGGCGGCATGAGCGAGGTCTACCTCGCCGTGGATACGCTGCTCGACCGCAAGGTCGCCATCAAGCTGCTGCGCAGCGATTTCGGACACGAGCCCGAGCAACGCCGCCTGCTTCGCGAGGCACAGGTGATCGCCCGACTGCGGCATCCCAACATCGTGGCGGTCCACGACGTCGGGGGCGTCGACGGGCGGCTGTTCGTGGCCATGGAGTTCATCGAGGGCCGAACCCTGCGCAGCTGGGTCGCCGAGGATTCCCCAACGGCCCAGACCATCGTCGACGTCATGCGCCAGGCGGCAGTCGGCATCGCGGCGGCTCACGAGGCCGGACTGCTGCACCGCGACATCAAGCCCGACAACCTCATGCTGGCCGATGATGGTCGCGTGCTCGTGCTCGATTTCGGCCTGGCCCGGGCATCCAAGCCGCGACCGCAGGGCAGCGTCGCGACTCCGGGTGGTGCGCTCGTCGACACGGTGCTCACCCAACCCGACACGGCCATCGGCACCCCGCGATACACCGCCCCCGAGACACTGCTGCGCGGCGAGACCAGCCTGCACAGCGACCAATTCGCGTTCGGAGTGGCGCTGTTCGAGCTCCTCGCCCGCCGGGCTCCGTTCTCCGGCCTGACCTTCGAAGCGCTGTTCGAGGCCCAGCGAACCCCACCGTCGTTCGATGGCATCGATGCATCGGCGGCGCTCACCGATGCGGTCACCCGAGCGATGGCGTTCGAGCCCGGCGAGCGTCATCGCAGCATGGCCGAGCTGGCGCGAGTCCTGCACACCATCGTCCAGCCGCCGTCACGCGTGCGCCGCAAGGCATTCATCATTGGCATGGCCATCGGCGTGACCACCCTGGCCACGGGGGTTGGTGGGTTCTGGCTCGCGCGCTCGCAGCCCCCAGTCGTGCAGCCAGCGGGGCGGGTCGACGACCTCGCGGAGGAGGCCGTCGCCGCAGCCGCGCGAGCCCGGTACATCTATCCATCGCTCACCGAGCCCCAGCGCACCACCGCCTACCGCAAGATCATCGAGCTCGAGGGGCTCGACCCACAGCAGCACGAGTCTGCGGTCCCCCGTGCCCGGCAGCTTCGTTCGGATTTCGCTGGGGCGCTCGAAGCCCTGGGCGACCGCTACTGGGACCGGCCTGGGGGGAAGCCGTTTGCGGCCGACTTCTACGTGCAGGCGTTGCTGCTGGAGCCCACCCGCCAGCGCGCCGGAGCCCGGGCCACCTTCACTCCCGTCGAGCTTGCCGAGCTGCGGCTGCGAGCCCGCGATGCCGACTTCACCCACGGACAGATGCTCGCGAGCGAGGTCTTCGTCGCGCTGACCGAGCCCGACGAGACGCTACGCAACGCCACCATCGACAAGCTCCTCGAGGATCCCGAGCGCGCCGTGCCGATCACCACCGCCACCCATCTGCGCACGCTCATGGGGCGGTCGCCATCCTCGGCGCCACGGCCGAACGCGGCCACTGCCGCGACGCCCGAACCTCCCGCCGAGCCCGAGCCCATCGACGTCTCGGCCACCGGTGGGGGCGCCTCCGACGAGGCAACCACCGAGGGCTCCCCAGACCCGGCGCCAGCCCCCTCGGCCCGGCCTTCTCGACGCGACTCCTCTGCGGCCAAGCGTCTGGTCAGCCAAGCGCGGGCCGCTCTGTCGGCGCGTAAGCTCGACGCCGCCGCTTCCCTGTTTCATCGCGCGCTCGCGGCCGATCCGGGCCGGGCCAGCGCACTCATCGGCCTCAGCAACGTCGAGTACGACCGCGGCCGCTATTCCGATGCCGTGCGCTACGCTCGACTCGCCGTGGCCGCGGCCCCCAAGCGCGCCAGCTACCATTTCCAGCTCGGGGACGCCTACTACAAGACGCTACGCTATGCCGATGCCAACGACGCCTACCATGCCGCCCTTCGGCTGGGGCATCCCAAGGCCCAAGCTCGGCTCGATCGCCTCGCACGTCGCTCGGGGGGCCCCTAGGTTGGCACAGGCATGATCGACAGCCCTCGACACCGAGCCGTTCCATGCCTCCACCCCGCGCAGTCGTGTGTGTCCAATTCCTCGCCGTCACAGCCGGCCGCCCCGCTGCTCGACAGTTCCATGTCCACCCCACGCCGACACTCGCCGCTCCGACTCAAGCCAGCCCGACGCTCGCACCGACTTCGAGCCGCGGCGGTTTTGGCCCTGCTCGGCTCGTCCTACGGCTGCTCCGAAGCCGACCCCTGCTACTTTCCAGAGGACTACGGTGGATGTGTCGAGATGAGCCGCTTCGCGGGCTGCCCAAACTTCGGTCCCCTGCTCGTCGGGTCGCGGCCGAACGTCCCCCCCACCTACGGTTGCGAGCAAGGCTCGGGCCAAGATTCAGAGGGCATCGAAGACTGCAATCAGGGAGGAGACTCTC
>JAHZJA010001156.1 GCA_022601155.1 Deltaproteobacteria bacterium
AGTGCGCGGCGTGTGGGTTCAGGCCTGCCGCGAGGTTGGCACGGAGGGGAGCGCGTCTTCGTGGGTCTGCTGGATCGTCCGGTTGAGCTCACGCAGGGACACCGGCTTGACCAACACGGTAAGGTCCGTCTCGTCGAGGAAGTCGGCGGCGCGACGGGTCGCGGCCCCACCACTGAGCACGACCACACGATCCGCCAGCGCCGGATGGTGCAAACGGATGTGCTCGATGACGGCTACGCCATCGATCCCGGGCATCATCATGTCGCAGACGATGACGTCGAACTGCTCTCCGGACGACAGCAGCGACAGCGCTCGGGCACCGCCGTCGGCCACGACGACATCGTGGTGACGTGCGAGCCCGCGGCCCACGGCGTCGAGCAGCTGTGGCTCGTCATCGACGAGCAGCACCCGACATCGGGACACGGTGAGGCTCGGCGCGACCATCGTCGGCGTCGTCGGCCTGTGCGCCTCGGCGGGACCGGTCACCGGAATTCGGACCGTGAAGCACGACCCGGCCCCGGGTGCGCTCTGGACATCCATCGTTCCGCCGAGCATCTGAACGATCTCCAGGGAGATCGCCAGGCCGAGACCTGTTCCTTCGGCCCCTGTCTTCGTGGAGTAGAACGGCTCGAAGATCCGACGCATCTTCTCGTCGGTGATGCCACCGCCGGTATCGCTCACCGCGATGCACACCTCGCCCGCTTCGGTGGACGTCGAGAGCGAGACACGGTTGTCGTCGCGCGGGCCGTCGATGGCTTGAGCCGCGTTGAGGACGAGGTTCATGACCACCTGCCCCAGCCGTCGCGGATCACAACAGACCCGGGGAACGGGCCCCAGCTCCACTTCGAGCCTGGCGCGGTGCAGCACATGATGAGAGACGATGTTGAGCGTGGACTGGCACAGCTGTGCGACATCGACCTGTTCGACCTCTTCGCCGTTGGTCCCGGAGAACAGCCGCAAGTCGCGAACGAGCCGGATCACCCGCTCGATGCCATCGAGGTTGTCGGCGAGGATGGTGCGCGCCTGGGCCAGCCACACCTGCAGCACCAAGGGTTCGACCGTCTCGGCTTGGCCGATGACCAGCTGCTCCATCTCGGCCACGCGACGCAGGATGTCCTCGGTGTTGAGCCGAATGAAGGTGGCGGGGTTGTTGACCTCGTGGGCGACGGTGGCGGCGAGCTGACCGACCGAAGCGAGCCGGTCGGCGTGCTGTAGTCGGCTGCGCAGGCGCTGGGCATGATCGCGGGCGCGGGCGAACGCGACCGACCGTCCGAGCGTGTGCTCGTCGATCTCGCGCTTGACCACGTAGTCCTGGGCGCCGCCTTCGATGCACTGACGGGCGAGAGCGCCATCGTCGATACCCGTGAGTACGACGATGGGGATGCCTGCGGCCGCATCGTTGACGCGATCGAAGACCTCGTGACCTTGACCGTCCGGGAGCCCCAGATCCAGCAGGATGAGGGTGAAGTCGCCCGGCAATGCACGCACTGCGGCATCCACCGTGCGCACGACTTGCACTTCGTCGTGCTCGGAGACCTTGCGGAGCAGGTGGCGAACGAGGGCGGCGTCGATGGTTTGGTCTTCGACCAGCAGGATCGCCCCGTCGCCCTCGCTGCGGCCGAGCCCACCGCCCCTGGTGGGGCTCCACCGCTTTGACGAGTCGCGGCTTCGAGCCGTGCCCGCTTCGATCCGCGGAGTGCTGAACTTCGGCAGCGAAGGCCGTGGGGCGCGGAGGAAGCTCTTGGCCGCTACGTTCACCATCATCGGTATTGTCACGTGATCTTTGCATTGAAGATGGCGTGTGTCCCACTTTGGCGAGCACAACTTGGTCCGATGTTCGGAAGAGTTCGTGGTCGCTGAACCCCTCCGTCTGCCCATTGCGTGGCGTCATGGTGCACGGGCCCGGAATGAAACAACCGGTGGCACTATCGATCCATATTGGTCGACGGTGAGCTGGTGTTCGTCGCGACGCCTCGAGCCCCGAGAACGTCGCGAATCATGGTCGCCGACGCTGTAGCTGCGGGTTTCAGTGTCGCGGGCGTGCATCGGCAACTCGTGGGCCGCGGTCCCTGAACGGCCGTGGGGAGGCGATGGGCCTTGCGCGAGCTCGCGCTGCTGCACGAGTACACTCGAGCGCGTGTTCGCGTCGTGTCGTACCGGATCCGTGCCGCGCCAGCCGTCGAATATGGACTCGATCGATGGACACGACGACTCGGAGTCCGACGCACATTGAACGATGCAAGTGACAGCGCGATGAGGGGCAATTGTACCCGGTCCGTAGTGGTCATGATGTTGGATCGGGCTCTGGGGAGATCCCATCACAGCAAGGTTCAATGCGGGCCACGTTTTCTCGACACTGTACCGGTTCGCGCCCGCGTCGAGTGTTCGATGCGGGCGGGCCACTGACCAGGAGCCGAGGCCACCACACTCGCCACACTGCGTCCGATCGATGGAGAGCCGCTGATTGTTTGGCCGAGTCGCAGGGGGTCGGCCGTGGCAACAGGGCATGCCTCGCGCGCATCAGGGCCGGGCGAGGTGGGGGGTGGACATCGACCCCGATGTCCATGCCGCCGACGGTGAGCCGTGGGACGGCCTCAATGCAGACGCTGCACGGCGGCGATGAACGCTTCGCCGCGCTGGGCGTAGCTGCGGTACTGGTCGAAGCTGGCGCAGGCAGGTGCGAGCACGACGGCTTCGCCATCGGCCGCCATCGCGCGGGCACGCGTCACGGCTTCATGCATCCCCTCGGCTCGATCCACGGGGACGACCCCCGCAGCCATGGCGGCAAACTGCTCGGCACTGGAGCCCACCGCGATCAGGCCCCGGCCGCGCTGGGCGAGGACTTGGCGCAGCGGCCCGAGGTCGTCTCCCTTGCTCAGGCCCCCCGCGATGAGGACGAAAGGCCGGTCGAGCCCGGACAGACCGGCGATGGCGCTGGCGACATTGGTCGCCTTGGAGTCGTTGTAGTAGGCCACGCCCGCCAGCTGTCGCACCAAGACCATGCGATGTGGGAGCCCCTCGAATGCGCTCAACCCTTGGCGGCAATCGGCCTCGCTGACGCCCAGGTGCTGCGCGGCCAGCAGCGCGAACAGGGCATTGCGGGCGTTGTGGCGGCCCGCGAGCGGGAGCGCGGCCCGAGCAATCACCCGGTCGCCCACGACGAGTGCTTCGTCGTCACCGTCGCCGCGCAGGTAGGCGACCTGATGATCGCCCACCCGTCGGACGTGTCCGTTGGCGGGCGCGAGGCGCTCGGTCCAGGGATCGTCGGCGTCGAGCAGGGCCAGGTCGGGCTCGCCGAGCCCCGTGAACACGCGGGCCTTGGTGCGGGCGTAGTGCTCGAGCGAGTCGTACCGATCGAGGTGGTCGGGCGACAGATTGATCAGCATGGCCACATCGGTGGGGACGCGCGGCAGCGTCTCCAGCTGGTAGCTCGAGCACTCGAGGACCAGCGCGTCGCACCACGCCGTGGAGCCCACCAGAGTCTCGTGAAGTCGCTCGCACAGCGGGATGCCGAGGTTGCCGCCGATGAACGGCTGGTGTCCCGCCGCCTCCAGCAACGCACCCGTCAGGGCGGTGACGGTGCTCTTGCCGTTGGTGCCCGTGATGAGCACCGTGGGGACCCGCGGCCACGCCTGTCGCGTTCCCACCAGCGACAGCGCCAGGCCCATCTCGCCGTGGATTGCCGCCTTGGGGGCCAGGCGTTGGGCCTGCGCCACGATGGCCTGCGGAGGTACGCCCGGGCTGAGGACCAGTAGATCGATGCCGTCGTAGGCGGTGGCCGGCGGCGCGGGGGAGCCGAGATCGACGAGGAGCTCGTCGGGCAAGCCCGGCACCTGCGGACGTGCATCGTAGCCACGCACGTCCACGCCCATCGCCCGCAGCAGCTGCACGGCGGCCAACCCACTGCGGCCCAGGCCGATGACCAGGGCACGCCGCCACGGCGGGGGCGGGTCGGTGGTGCTCATCGCAGCTTGAGCGTGGCTAGAGCGACCAGGGCCAGCATGATGCTGATGATCCAAAACCGCACGATCACCTTGGGCTCGGCCCAGCCCTTGAGCTCGAAGTGGTGATGGATCGGTGCCATCTTGAACACCCGCTTACCGGTCAGCTTGAACGACACGACCTGGACGATCACGCTGACGGTCTCGAGCACGAAGATTCCGCCCAAGATCACCAAGGTGAGCTCATTCTTGGATGCCACGGCCAAGAAGCCGAGGCCGGCGCCCAGCGGTAGCGAGCCCACATCGCCCATGAACACGCTGGCGGGATAGGTGTTGTACCAGAGGAAGCCGATCCCGGCCCCGATCATCGCACCGCAGTAGATCGCCAGCTCACCGACTTGGGGAAGGTGGGGGATACGGAGATAGGCGGCGATGTCGAAGCCCGCGATGAGGGTTCCCGCCGCGTAGGTCAGCACCAAGAAGGTGGCGGCCGAGATGATCACCGGGCCGATCGCCAGGCCGTCGAGACCATCGGTGAGGTTGACGGCGTTGGAGAAGCCCGTGATCACGAACACCGCGAACGCGATGTAGACCATGGGGGGCAGGCCCACCCGGTAGTCGTCGTTGTAGAAGTCCAGCAGGGGCACCTGGACGCGGTAGCGGATCTCCTCGGGGACGACCGCCGATTGCTCGAACAGCCAGTAGGAGACCGCGGCCGAGACGATGAGCTGGGCCAGGAACTTGAACCGCCCCGGGAGGCCACCGGAGCTCTTGCGCCGGATCTTGAGGAAGTCGTCGAGGAACCCGATCACCCCGAAGCCGGCCGTGGTGAGGCTGACCAGCAAGATGTAGGGATTGCTCATGTCCGCCCACAGCAAAGTGGGGATGATGAGCGTGAACAGGATGAGGCTGCCGCCCATCGTGGGCGTGCCGCCCTTGGCCAGGTGCGACTCGGGTCCGTCGCTGCGCACGACCTGGCCCAGCTGGATCTTCTGCAGCGTGCGGATGAACCAGGGGTAGAGCACCATCGACAGCAACAGGGCGGTCAGGGTGGCGGCGATGATGCGCGTCGACGTGTAGCGCAGCACGTTGAGCCACGACAGCGAGGCATACTGGGCACTGAGCGGGTAGAGCAGGGTGTACAGCACGCGTCGTCCTCGGCGTGGCCGGCTCCGGCGTCACCGGGCGCGGGCGCTGGGCGATCTGTCGCGCCCCATGCCCGTACGATTGGCACACGGGCGGCAGTCCACGCAACAATTCGCGAAGGAGGCGCTCGTGGTGCGTAAAAGGCGCTAATCTCCCCGCGGTGTGCGGTGGTGCCCTGTTGGCGCGGTAGGTGGCTCAGTGCAGCCAATCGCGCCAGATCGGGGGCATCTGCGCATCGCCCAGGGCCATGACCTTGGGTGCGAGCCAGCGAGGCCGCCGAGGCGTGGCGAGCAGGGGCATCCCGGCTTCGTCGGGCAGCTCCCGACCCTTGCGTCGGTTGCACCGCACGCATGCGGCCACGACGTTGCTCCAGCTGGTCTTGCCACCCTGGCATCGGGGCACCACGTGGTCGAGCGTCAGGTCGGCGGCGGCAAACGCATCACCGCAGTACTGACAGCGGTAGCCGTCGCGGAGATAGACGTTTTCTCGGGAGAATCGAACGAAGGGCGGGCGGTGCCGAACGTTGCGAAGCAGCCGGACCACGGCCGGCGCCGGATAGCGATGGTCGACGGTCCGGATGCACCACTCGTGGGCGGTCACCATCTCGACCTTGCCGACCAACTGCATGACGAACGCGCGCTGCCAGGGGATGATCTTGACCGGCTGATAGCCTTGGTCGAGCAGCAACGTGTCGCGAGATGCCATCGGTGTATGCCCAAGACACTAGCACGCGGACCGTTGACGGCTCGTGGGTGGCACCCAAAACGTAACCTTCTTGCGGTGCATGTAGGAGCATTGCTATGGGGCAAAGGCCTTGCGTTGGTCGCCACAAAGCCTCGCCACGCTCGCCCGAGGTCGACTGCTGCGCAACGGTGGCGCCGAGATCGCGGGCGCGTTCATCGATAGCCGACGTCCGCGACCTGGAGCCTTGTTCGTGCCGATCATCGCCGCACGCGATGGTCACGACTTCCTGTCTCAGGCGATCGAAGGTGGCGCGGCCGCGGTGTTGATCGGTCCCGATCGGCCGCTGCCGCCCGGCGAGGCGACGGTGGTGCAGGTCGACAACACGCTGGCTGCACTGTCGGGTCTGGGGGCGGCCAGTCGGGCGCGGGTGGACGGACCGGTCGTCTCGATCACCGGGAGCAACGGCAAGACCACCACCCGGGCCATGATCGCCGCGGTGCTGGAATCGGCGATGTCGTCGGTGGCGTGCACGCGGGGCAATCTCAACAATCACTTGGGTGTTCCCCTGACGCTGCTCGACGAGCCTCATGAGCCCGAAGCGATGGTGATCGAGCTGGGCATGAGCGCGCCGGGGGAAAACGATCATCTCGCCTCGATCGTGCAGCCGTCGATCGCCGTCATCACTTCGATCGCGCTCGAACACCTGGAGTTCATGGGCAGCCTGGAGGCGATCGCGGCGGCGGAGGCCGAGGTCGTTCCGCATGTGCGTGACGGAGGAGTGGTGGTGGTGCCCGGTGACGAGCCGACGCTGGTGCCCCATCTGCCGCAGGGCGATGGCCCGGCCGTGCTGCGGTTTTCTTCCGAGGACGACGCCGACGTTCAGGTGATCGGTGTGACCCAAGGCGAGCGCACCGAGGCCACGCTGCGGGTGACGGGCGGCGAGCGGGTGACGGTGCGGCTGCAGTGTTTCGGAGCCCACAACGCCCGCAACGCGGCCGCAGCCCTGGCGGTGACGCTCTCGCTGGGTTGGTCGCCGGTG
>JAHZJA010001157.1 GCA_022601155.1 Deltaproteobacteria bacterium
ACCTCGAGCGGGCGCGGACGGTGCTGGCCAGCGACCTGGTCTATCGCCGGGAGACGTCGCAAGGCCATGCGCACGCCCTGGGACAGAATCTCAGCCTGACCGACTCCCTGGCGCTGGACCGCCGCTACCACGAGGCGCTCGACGGCCTCGATGCCACGACGATCCGGCGGTTGTGTGCGCAGTGGCTCCGGCCGGGCAGCGCCGCCCTCAGTGTGGTGGTGCCGGCCGTCGGCAAGCGTAGGACCACGGCGTTGCGCAAGGCGCTCTCGGCTCGGCTGCGCTCGCGGGGACGCAAGAGCTCATGGGTCGATGTTCACCGCGATCGGCACGGCGTGCCCGCGGCGACCCTGCCCGGCGGGATGCGGATCCTGCTCGATCCCGACGCGCGGGTACCGATGGCGGCCGGGTGGATCGTGTGGCGCGGCGGGCTTCGACGAGAAGACGCGCGGCGACAGGGAGCTTCGGCGATGATGGCCCGGCTGCTCACCCGTGGGTGCGCCGCGATCGATGGTGATGCGCTCGCCCGAGAGATCGAGGGGGACGCAGCCGCACTCGACGGGTTCTCCACCCGAAGCACCACCGGGCTGCACTTCGAATGCATGGCCGCCAGCGTGCCGGGCGTGCTGCAGCGGGCGGTGCAGTGCGCCCTGGCTCCGCGATTTGGGACGGCCGAGCTCGACGAGCAGCGCCGCGTGGCCGAGCAAGAATTCTTGGCGGCCCAAGACGACCCCGCCAAGATCGCGTTTCGGCTGGCGCTGGCGCGGCTTTACCGTGGGCATCCGTTTCGGTGGCGCCGCAGCGGCACCCCACAGTCGCTGGCGCGACTGACCTCGGCGGGGCTGCGGCGGACCTGGGCGCAGTGGTATCCGCTCGACCGAGCGGTCTTGGCGATTCGCGGTGATGTCGATGTCGAGGGATTGCTCGGCACGCTGCAGCAGCTCCTCGAAGATGCGCCGAGGGCTGGTGGTGCCGAGCTGCCGTGGCCGGGCGGCCCACCTCGCCACCCCAAGCGGCCGGTCGAGCTTCGCGAGCATCGGCAGCGCGAGCAGTCTCACCTGGTGATGCTGGTGCCGGGGCCGTCGTTCACCGATCGTCGCGCCCCCACGTTGGACGTGCTGCTCGCGATCCTCGGCGGTCAGGCAGGGCGGCTGTTCCTGGCGCTGCGAGAGGCCGAGGGGCTCGTCTATCAGGTCTCGGCCACGTCGACCGAAGGCGTGGATGCAGGCGATGTGGCGTTTCATGCCGCCGCCACCCCGGCTCGGATGGCGCGGGCACGGACGGTGCTCGAGCAGGAGCTGTCGCGGATCTGTACCGAGCGCGTCGGCGAAGAGGAGCTCGACCGCGCCAAGGCGTTGTTGCTGGGGCAGCACGCGATGGGGATGGAACGCCATGGTCGCGTCGCGTCGCAGCTGGCGTTCAACGAGGCCTTCGGCCTCCATCGTCACGATCATCTGCGCTACCGCCAGCGCGTGGAGCGGGTGGCCGCGCCCAGCGTGCGAACGCTGGCCCGTCGGCTGCTCGACCCCCAGCGGCGGATCGTGGCGATCGTCGGCCCTTCCTCGTAGCCGTGCGTTGACGCAGCATCGCCCCTAGGGGCTGCACTGAGGAGATCGAGGCTCGGGTCTCGTTTGCCTCAGTCGAGCAACCCGGTGTTGCCCAAGTTGGGCAACGGTGAGGGCGGCCCGGTGGCTTGGTGGCGATGCAATGCAACCAGGCCCCCGTGATCGCGTCGGTTTTCGAGCAAGGACGAACATGGTGCGGCAACTGCTTTGGAACGAGGCCATGGTGAAGACGCAGCGGGTGTGGCTGGTGGCGTTGGTCTCGATGGTCGGGTGTTCACGGTGGGCTGAGCCCACACCAAGCCCCGCCCCCCCGACGGCCGCCAATCCGATGACGGTGGAGCCGCTGGTCGAGGCTCCGCTGCTGTCCCAGCTGCGCACCAAGGTGGAAGCGGAGCCGACCATCGACCTCGAGGCGGAGGCGGAGGCGGAGGCCGTCGAGATCGAAGCCCAAGCGCCGATCGGCACGGTGGTGCTCGAGCGCTACTCCACGGTGCGGGGCGAGCCCCGGCTGGGTGCGCCCGAGCTCGGGCTCCTCGCCGCAGGTGCCCGGGTGGAGATCCTCGGTCGCGTGGAGGCGGAGGGCTGTGCTCGACCGTGGCTGGCCATCGCGCCGCGCGGGTTCGTGTGCGCGCGCAACAAGCCCACCACCAAGCCTGCGACCGGGATGTTGCCCATCGTTCCGGCCGGAGCGCGGGTGCCCGGGGTCTACGGCAGCGTGGCCAAGGAAGCGCTCGTCTACGCGTCGCTCGACGAGGCTGCGTTGGGGCTCAACGGGCGGTCGCCTGGCCGAAGCCTCACCGTTCGCAGCCAGCGGCTCGCGAGTCGGCAGGGGCGCTCGTTTTGGAAGACCCGGCACGGTTGGTTTGCCGCTCAGGACGTCCGTCGGTTTCGAGGCTCGTCCTTCCACGGCGAGTTGTTGGGCGAGGGTCTGGTTCAGCCGATGGTGTGGACCCTCCCGGCTCCCAAGCTCCACACGGTGTCGGTTCGGCAGGCGCCCGAAGCCGACGCAACCGTCGTCGCCCAGCTTGGTCCTCGCAAGGCCCGTGTGGTGCTCGAGCAGCGTGATGGCTTCGTGCGCGTGGACGAGGGGTGGATCCTGCGGTCGCGGGTGCGGATGGCGGAGGCCACGGAGGCTCCCGACGGGATCGAGTCGGGCGAGCGGTGGATCGACATCGACCTTCAGGAGCAGGTCTTGGTCGCCTATGAGGGCGACACGCCGATCTACGCCACGATGATCTCGAGCGGGCGGGGTAGCCATCGCACCCCGACCGGCGTCTATCGGATCTCGCGCAAGGTCGCCGAGCGCACCATGAACAGCATGGCGGACTCGAGCACCAGCTACAGCGTGGACAAGGTGCCCTGGACGGCCTACTTCGCCACCGGGTACGCGCTGCATGCCGCGTTTTGGCACAACGGCTTCGGGCGTCGCCGTAGCCACGGGTGCGTGAACCTGGCTCCCCACGACGCGCGGGCGCTGTACCAGTGGATGACGCCGGCCGCCGCCCCGGGTTGGGCCGAGGTCTACGGCAATGCCGGGCAGCCGGGCGCGGTGGTCCGGCTGCGGAGCAAGCGAGACCCGAACCCGGCGTGGAAGGGCTACGCCAAGGATCTACGGGACGCTGTGGGCGAGCCCGTCCAGGTGGCGTCGGCCACGGCGGGTGTGGCTCCTGGCCGCGGCGCCAGCTCGGTCAGCCGAGGCTGAGCACGTAGACGTCGTACAGGGCGTGGGTCCAGGCGGCCACGGCAAAGCCCCGGACTTGGTAGACCAGCGCGAAGAACACCCCGGCCAGCGTGCGGTAGACGAACGCCGCGAACGCAAAGGGTTCACCCACAGGGCCGAGGTGATGGGCCAGCGAGAACGCCAACGAGGATCCGATGATGGCGAGGATCCAGGCGCGACGGGGTCCGGTGAGCCCGGTCAGCAGCCACGCCAGGGCGCCCAGGATGATCACGCGGAACAGCAGCTCCTCGTGGAACCCGGCGCCGGCCGAGATCACCGCGATGTCCACCGGGTTGGCGCCGCCGATCGCCAGCCCGGGCACGACTCCACCGACCTTGCGGAGGATGAACAGGATGATCGACCCCATGATGAGGGCGTAGAAGGTCGACTCGGCGAGCATCGGGACGAACGCGCCCCGCGCTAGTCGACCCCCGCGCCGCAGGAGCACCACGACGGCCGCGTAGACCAGCAGCATCCCCGCGAGGATGACCAGGTAGTTGCCCAGGTCGCGCTGACCGACGTCGATCAGTGCGCGGGTTGCGAAGTCGACGCCGTTTTGTCCGCGGCCGCTGAGGATCCCCAGCTGGTAGACCAGGAACAGCGGAAACACGAGAACCGCGCTCGTCAGACCATCCAGGCGGCCCCGCAGATGCGCGACGAGCGGGTGCGGAGGGGGCGTACGTGGCGGTCTCGTGGCCCGGGCCATCGGTCAGCGCATCGTGGGCCAAAACCGCGGATGAACCAACAAAAACACCCCTCCACCGGGAATTCGGTGGAGGGGTGCGGCGGAAAACCGTTGGTACTGAGA
>JAHZJA010001158.1 GCA_022601155.1 Deltaproteobacteria bacterium
CTCGGCGTGGTCGACGTGGGCGGCAGCGCCCTGGGTGTGGTCGGCACGGTGCCCCAAGATGGCGCCATCGACTGGTACACCGTCTCGTTCCCCACGATGACCCGGCCCGGGGACGGCACCCCGACCTTGGGTTTCGCGATCAACTCCGGCGACGCGTTCGCGTTCGACGTCGTGCAAAACCAGTGTGACGCTCAAGGGGCGCCGTGCACCGAGGGCGGGACCTCCGGCGCGGCGGTTGGTCTCACCTCTTGGAGCTTCGACGACAGCGATCCTGGCTGCTGTGCGCCTCCCGAGGACGAGATGGTGCCGTGGCCCAACCAGATCTACATCCGGGTCTATCGGACCTCCGTTGGTGCGAGCTGCGACACGTATCAGCTCCAAGCGACGCGGTAGCTTTGGCTCGGACGAACTGAACTGGGCGTACGGCGCGTCCGCACCCACCATGGAGGACTTCGAGCTGTTGGCCGCCTGGCGCAGGGGCGACAACGATGCGGGGACGCAGCTGTTCGAGCGCCACTACGCCGCGGTGGTGCGGTTCGTGAAGAACAAGGTCGCCAACCCCACCGAGCTCGAAGACGTGGTGCAGCAGATCTTTCTCGCCTGCGTGGAAGGGCGTGACCGGTTCGAGCAGCGTTCGAGCTTTCGCACGTATCTGTTCGGGGTTGCCCACTTCAGCTTGCTCGACCACTTCCGTCGCCGGAGGCGAGACGGTGCGGCCATCGACGCGAGCGTGACCTCGGTGGCCGACCTCGAGCCCTCACCCAGCCTCATCGTGGCGCGCCGCGAGGAGCAGCGACTGGTGGTCGAAGGTCTGCGTCAGCTTCCGCTGGACTACCAGGTGGTGCTGGAGCTGTTCTACTGGGAGCGGCTGACCGGACCCGAGATCGCCGATGCGCTGACGATCCCCGAAGGAACGGTTCGCTTTCGCATTCGACGGGGCAAGGAGCTGCTGGGCCAGACGGTACGCCGGATGCAGCTGGTGGGCCCGAGCCACGATGGGGACGGTGATCTCGAGGCGTGGGTACGCGCGGTGCGACAGACGCTGCCCGCCGACGGTGATCAACGCGGCGCCTGAGTGCTGGCGTCGCGCCGCGGCGCGATGCCGACCCGCGGCGGCGCTCGGGTTTCGCTCGGTCGGCCGGGTTCACGGATCGGTCGTCGCGTCGCGGGTCGCGGTGGTCAGGATCTCGCGGGTGGTGACCGTGTCGGGGTGGGCGGCCCCGAGCTCGCGCTCACGAATCACCAGGGCTCGCCGTGCGTGGCGGATGGCCAGCTCCGGCTGGCTGCGCTGGAGCGCCAGGCGGGCCAGGTTGGTGAGCAGGTTTGCGACGGAGATGTGCTCCGGTCCCAGCGCAGCCAGGTAGATCGCGTAGGCATGCCAGTACTGGCGCTCGGCCTGCTCGAGATCGCCGCTGCGGGCCGACATCCGGCCGAGGTTGACCAGGACGTCTGCGACCGTGGGGTGGCCGCGCCCCTGGGTACGCTCGAAGATCCCGAGCACCTGCTCGAAATACTCGCGGGCCTTCGCGTCGTGGCCAGCCATCGCGGCCGCCGTACCCAGGTTGTGCATCGTGATCGCGGTGTGGGGATGGTCGAATCGGGTGGCCCGGCGGATGGCCAACGCGCGCTCGAGTCGCGGCACCGCTCGATCCAGGTGGCCGTCTCGGACCAGCGCGGAGCCCATGTTGATGAGCACCATCGCGACCGCGGGGTGGTGGGGTCCGACCGATGCTTCGAGCTTCTCCAAGACCGCGCTGAACCGAGCCTGGGCCTGTTCACCGTCGCCTGTTTGGTCGCGAACCAGCGCTAGTCGCATCCCGGTGAGCAGCGTGTCGGGATGGTCGGGACCCAGCGCTTGTACCCGAATCGCATGCGCGCGTTCGAAGTGTTCGAGGGCGGCGTCGAACTGTCCCATGCGGTGCTCCACGCCGGCCAGGGTGTCCATGGCCACGGCGACGCGCGGATCGTCGGCGGGATGGAGCGACTCCGAGATGGCCAGGGCCTGCTCTGCGTAGTTGCGCGCCTGGGGATGACGTCCCTTCTCGGCATGAACGACGGCCAGCTCGCGCAGCAACACGGCCTCACCCTCGGGAGAGGCACGACGCGACAGCGAGGCGTGAGCGTGGCGGGCCCACGACTGCGCTCGCTCGAAGCGGGCGGCCTTGGTGCCCCAAAGATGTACGAGGCGGGTTGCGGCTTCGAGGGTTACTGCGTCGTCGCGGAGGCTCAGGGCAATGAAGTACGCCTCCTCGAGCTCGGGTCCCGCCCGATCGATCTGGCCGGCCTCGATCCGGACCGACCCCTGCCGCAGCAGCGCCGTGGCGAGCAGGGAAGGCGCGTCGACCTCGCGAGCCATCTCGGTGAGCGGCTGTGCGCGTGTGAGCGCCTCGTCGTATCGACCCGACTGCTCGAGCGCGGCCACCTGCGCGAGGGCAGTGCGCAGCTGGGCGACCTGCGGCCCGGCACCGTCGTCCGTGGGGGTCGTGGTGACGCGGGAGGCCTGGGGATCGAGACATTCGGTGACGGTGGCGAGCGGCCCGACCACGGCCACCGCCCGCTCCACGGTGGTGGCATCGGCGTGCTCGAACACGTCGAGGACGGCCGCGAACCGATCGCGGTGGTCATCGAGGCACGCCTGCATCCCATCGCTGGGGGGGAGGGGACCGGGGCGGGCGCACAGGGTCCGGTACGTGTCCTGCCAGCTGCCGACGAAGGAGTCGATGCGCTGGTCGACGCGCTGCCAGGTCGGCCGAGCGAATGTGCCGCCCACGCTCTCGAATTGCGCGCCGAGCCGCTCGCGCCGTGGTGGCGTCCATGCTCCGATGGGATCGGGTAGTGATGTGCCGTCGCAGTGGCTCGACGTCGGCCAGGCGATCCAGACCCCGGCGGCGAGGCCGACCACGACCATCGAGGCCGCCATGGCGGCGCGCTGTCGTGGGCGTCGTCGTTGGTCTTCGAGCTCGCCGAGCAGCTCACCCAAGCTGGGCCACCGTTCCCATGGGTTGGCACGGAGTCCTCGTTCCAGAGCCCGTCGGATGCCGCGGGGCACCGCCTTGGTGGGGCCCGGCGCGGGGGCGTCGCGGAGCACGGCCCGCGCCGAGTCCCGTGGTGTGTTGCCACCGAACGGACGCCGACCGTACAGCGCCTCCCACAGCGCAACGCAGAAGCCGAACTGATCGGCATGGGGCCCGGCCATGCCCGCGAGTGCTTGCTCGGGCGCCATGTA
>JAHZJA010001159.1 GCA_022601155.1 Deltaproteobacteria bacterium
AGCTGCCTGGCGAGGCTGCGCTTCAAAGGCGCATCGGGTCATGCGTCGAGGAGCGAAAACACTGCCACAGCGGTCGGGGGCGGTGTTATGGCGCGTGGAAAACCGCCAAAGTCGAGGCTAGAAGCGGCGATCGGCACGGAGCGTTCGAGGGGTGTGAGCCCCGGTACACCTGCCAGAGCGCACCGCCGACGAAGTTTGGGGCCCCCGAACACGTTCTCGCGCAATCGGTCGCGCTCCCGTCGTGTCTATCTGTGACGGGAGGATCTGAGCGCAGTGTTCGCACGACCAGGGGGCCATGGCACGCAGTGTCGCCGCCGCGACGCGGACTCAGTCGTTGCGGTGCTCGCGGATCTGGGCCGCCCAGCTCTCCAGATCACCCAGGGTCTCCGCGAGTGCGGGGCCTCCCTCGAGTGCCATCAGCTGCGCGTGCAGGAGCTGCCGAGCCCGCCGCAGACGAGTGCGCGCCGTGCCATCGGGGACGCCCAAGACCTCGGCCAGCTGTTGGCCTCGCAGCTGTTCGAAATAGTACAGCTCGATCGCGATCTGAAACTCGAGCGGGACCCGACGCAGCGCCTCCAGCAACACCCGGTCGCGCTCGCGCTTGGCAATGGCAGCGGTGGCCGACGGCGCCAGATCGTGCAAGGTGGTGACCGCGAAGTCGATGCGGTCCTCCTTGGCTTTGTCGCGTTGCAGGTAGTTGTACAGCCGCGACCGGGCGGCGCGGAACAGGTAGGTCCGAAAGCTGGCGTCGCCGCGAAAGCCCTCGGCCGCGCGCAAGCATGCGACGAACGTCTCTTGCACGAGATCCTCGGCGGCGGTGTCCCTCACCTTGCCGCGAAGGAACCCGTAGATCTCGCGCGCGTACTGATCGAACAGCAGCGCGCCGGCCTTGGCGTCGCCGGCTCGCCACGCCTCGAACAGCTCGACATCGGTCGGCACCCGACGATGCTACACCCACGAGGGCGCGACGGCGCTGGTACCATGGAGCGGTGACGGTGGGTGGCGAGCACGAGTCGGCCATGCCGTCCGAGGGCGCTGGGTCATCCGATGTCGAGGCGCGCCGGGCCCTGGCGGCGGTGCGGCAGCGCCTGTTTGGCGGGACCGCTGCGCCCACACGGGTGGGCCACTACGAGGTGATCGAGCGCCTAGGGGAAGGAGGCATGGGGGTGGTGTACCTGTGCCGAGACCCGCGGCTGCACCGAAGGGTGGCCGTCAAGGTGGTGCAGACGCGAGGCTCGGTGGCGGGCGCCCGACAGCGGGCCCGGCTCGTCCGCGAGGCGCAGGCGCTCGCGCAGGTCAACGACCCCCATGTGATCGAGGTCTACGACGTCGGCACGGTGGGCGCTCAGGTCTACATCGCGATGGAGCTGGTCGATGGTGTGAGCCTCAGCCAGTGGTGCGAACGGCACTCGCGTACGAGCGACGAGATCGTGGCCATGTTCGTGCAGGTCGGGCAGGGACTGTCGGCCGCCCATCGGGCGGGGCTCGTGCATCGCGACTTCAAGCCCGACAACGTGGTGATCGGTGCCGAGGGGCGGGCACGGGTGCTGGATTTTGGGGTCGCCCGTGCCCTGACCGAGTTGGCGCCCACCGAAGACCTGCCCTTGGTCGGTGAGCTGTCGACGGCCAGCCGCGTCACGGCGCCAGGGGTGGTGCTGGGCACGCCCGCGTACATGGCCCCGGAGCAGGCGCGAGACCGGTCGGTGGACGCTCGCGCCGACCAATTCAGCTTCTGCGTGGCTCTGTACGAGGCGTTGCACGGCGTGCGCCCGTTCGGAGGGCGAGACCTGGCGACCGTGCTGCGTGCGATCGAGCAGGGGCAGACCCGCCGGGGCCCTCGCTCGTCCCGCGTCCCCCGGTGGCTCGACACGGTCATGCGTCGAGGGCTACGGCCGCACCCCGGGCAACGCTTTGCCTCGATGCGGGCGCTGCTCGACGCACTGGCACAGCCGCGAAGGCGACGGGTATCCCGGGGGTTGCTCGCGCTCGCCGGCGCGGGCGTGATGCTGACGAGTCTCGGCGTGGTGTGGGGGGGCGGAGGTCCAGAGCCTGCGACGACCGCGAGTATCGAGTGCACCGACGTCGATGATGCGATGGACTCGGTGTGGAACGGCGGCCGAGCGTCGGCGATACGCGAGGCATTTGCCGCGGTCGAGCCGGTGAAGGGGGATGCGATCTGGGAGCGAGTCCGGGGCGTGCTCGATACGCGGGCTCAGGCGTGGCGACAGGTGGCCCGCGAGGTCTGCGTCTCGAGGGCGGCCCACGCTCATGGGGAGACCTACGACGACCGACGACCACCACTCGATGCCCAGCAGCGTTGCCTGGACGAGCAGCACCGCGATCTGGCGGCTTTGGTCACGCTGCTCATCGATGCCGACGACATCGTGATGCTGGAGGCGGCCAAGGCGGTCGCGACGTTGGAATCTCCGGCCCGATGTCGTGCTCCCGGCGCAGTGGCTTCGCGACTGGGGGTGCAGTTCGACGCCGAGGTCGACGCGGTTCGGGATGAGATGGCACGCGCGCGCGGCCAGCTGGCGCTGGGCCAGCGGCAGGCGGCAACGACGTCGGCCCAGGCGGCTGTGCAGCGGGCGCGCAAGACGGGTGACGAAGTGGTCATCGCCGAGGCGCAGCTGGTGGCGGGCACCGTCGCCGCGCGCAACTCTCGGATCGGGTCTGCCCGCGAGCACTTGGAAGCGGCGGTCAATCGGGCGGAGGCACGAGGGTACGACTTCGTGGTGGCCCGGGCTGCGACCCAGCTCGCCTTCGTGGAGGCGTACCTCGCCTCTCGTGCAGATGCGGGCCGTCGCTGGATTCAAGTGGCGGCCTCGGCCATCGACCGGCTGGGTGGCGACCCCTTGCTGGAGGCAGCTCGGCTCAACGCGCTGGGAGCCGTGTTGGTGGCCGAGGGACGGTACGAGGACGCCATCGATGCCTACACCCGCTGTCTCGACGTGGCCCGGGAGCGCCTGGGCGCGCTGCACCCCAAGACGCTTCAGACCGCGATGAACCTCGGCGTGCTGCTGCGCATGTCAGGCCGAATCGATGAGGCGATCGTGCTGACCGGCGACACGCTGACGGCCGCCGAGCAGACCCTCGGCGCGCTGCACCCCCAGGTGGCGGCCCTGTGGGTCAACCTGGGCAGTGCCTTTGCGGCGGCGCGCCGTCCCGCCGAGGCCATCCCCGCGTTCGAGCGGGCGGTGACGATCTACGAGCACGGGAACGCCGAGCCCTCGGCCGCCCTGGCGATGTCGTGGTCGAATCTCTCCGTGGCGCAGGCACTGCAAGGGCAGCTGGATGATGCCCTCGACGCGGCCCGCAAGGCGCGTAGGTTGGGTGAGCAGATCTTCGGACCCGACGATCCCAAGGTGGCACAGATGCTCAGCCAAGAGGGCAACGCCCTGCGTCGGCTGGGGCGGCTCGATGAGGCCCTGACCGTGACGCGGGAGAGTCTACGGCGCAAGCGGGCGGCGATGGGCGATGCTCACCCCGGTGTGGCCGCGTCGTTGCTGGGCCTGGCCGGGGTGCTCAGTCAGATGGATCGGCCGCATGACGCCAAGCGGGCGATCGAGGAAGGCCTGGCGATCTCGCTCGCAACCCTGCCCGCCGAGCATCCCAAGACGGCGCTTGCCCGGCTCGAGCTCGGGATCGTGGAGCTGCGGCTCGATCGCCCCCAGGTGGCGCTGCCCTTGGTGGAAGCGGCGCTCGCGATACTGGACAACCACGAGGGCTTCGCCTCAGAGCGTGCGCTCGCCCAGTTCACGCTCGCCCGGGTGCTCACCGAGCTTGGCCGCGAGCCATCGCGCGCTCGGGCGCACTACCTTGGTGCGCGGCCCGTGTTGCTGGAGCATCGCCCCGGTCTGCGCGACGAGCTCGATGGGCTTGCGTTCCGGCTCGGCGGACTCGATGGACCCGGGGATGCGGCGCGCTAGCTCGGGCAGACGGGCTCGCTGCTGGCGCAGTTGATGACCCACGTCTGAGGGTCGGTGCACGGTCGCCGCTGGACCAGCCCGTCTTCGTCCTCGATGTTGATGTCGACGGGATCTTCGGGATCGCAGTTGAAGAAGAACGCGGTGCTCTGCAGCTCGCAGGTCGCGGCGGGGCGATCGAAGGCCACGGAGTCGAGCCGGGTCACGGTCCGTCCCGCGACAGCGAAGATGCGTCGGGCGGTGACCTGCGCTCCCGTGATGTGGTGGCGCGCCTGCACGTCGAACTCGAGCTCGATGGGCCCGCCGTCGGCGAGCACGTCCATGTAGCACTGGAGCTGCTCGGGGGTGAGCTCCTCGTCGCCCGTGAGGGGATCGCAGGCGGCGGGCAGGTTGCACGAGTCGAGGGTGCCGACGAAGCGGTCGTAGGCGCACTCGCCCCCCTGGCACACGCAGTCGCAGCCCTCGTCGCCCGACTCCGCGCAGGTCGTCCAGCGATCGAGCACGGCGGTCTCCACCGTGGCACACCCATCGGATCCACAGTCGTAGGCCGGAGAGTCGACGTAGATGACACCGTCGGGAGTCTCGAGTACGCCCGCGCCGGGGGTGCCCTTGCCGCCGGGCACGGTCACGCACGCCACGTACTGAGTCGACGCGCGCTCGCACGAGCGGTTGTCACGGACGCGGTACGCCTGCACTGCGATCGGGCACTCGTCGGGGCACGTGACCTGGTCGGGGGTGCGGTCCAAGACGACCGACCCGCATCCGCCCAGCTCTCCCTCGAGGAAGAAGGGGGTCTCGGGCTCCTCGGAGCAGGCGACGACACACAGGAGCAACAGCGGGGCCAGCGAGCGGGTCATGAGCAACACGATGGTCGACCCGTTGGCCACGCGTGCGCAAGTGTTCGGCGCGATGTGATGGAGTTTCCTCCAGCCCGCGGTGCCGGAGTCGTGGGCGTCACTACGGCGCAGATGCCCACTGGAGCACCAGATGTACCGCTTGGCCTCGCTGACCGCCCCAAGGAGGGGCGGCACATCCGCGCTGACGGCGTTGCGGCGTCACTGCGGCGTCGCGACGGGCGGCGGGGGCGTGAAGGGCATGTCGTTGCAGGAGATCGAGAACGCGTTGAGGTCGTCGATGTACCAGCCCTGCTCGAAGCCGCAGCAGCTGTCTCCCGTGTTGTACGTGAACCGGATCTGACCCTGCTGCCCGGCCCACATCGAGGTGTCGAGGGCGATCGGATCCCAGTCGGTCGCGAGCCGACCGTCGGCGACGTTGAAACAAAACGGCTGGGTCGCACCCAGGTCGCAGTCGACCAGCATGTTCCAGGTCATGCCGCCGTCGACCGACAGCTCGATCCTCTTGGTGTCGAAGCCGCTGCCCTCGTCCACGTTCCACGAGATGAACGTGAAGCTGGCGGGTACCGTGCCCTCGCCGGTCACCACCTGTGACGACTCCGTGTGGCCGCCAGGGTAGGGGACCTCGCGGTTGCCGTCGGTGCCGAACACGGGCGCGTTGGGGAACACGACCGCAGGGGTACCGTTGGAGTTGGTGGGCGCTTCGTTGTAGAGACCCCACCCCGGGGTGCCCGAGATGCCCGTGACCTGCCACTCGGCAATCGAGCCCGGATCGTTGAAGTCGCCGAAGTCACTGAAGCTCAGGCAGTCGAGGCACTGGCCCGCGTCGCAGAACGAGCACGGTCCGCCTCCGGGGCAGTCGCCGCAGTTGACCAGGCCGTTGGCCAGCTCGTTGCCACCGCAGTAGCCGACGCCGTCGCAGGTGTCGGCGCCGTTGCAGTCGTTGGCGAACGGGTCGCCGCAGACGGTCTCCAGCGGCATGGGCATCAACCCACACTCACCCGAGACCGAGCAGATGGCCGTTCCACACGTGGTGGTGTAGTCGGAGCAGTCTTCGTCCACCGAGCACACGCACTCGGTCGCGACGTTGAGCGAGTCGATGTACCAGCCCTTTTCGAAGTTGCAGCACGCGTCGCCCGTGTCGTAGCCGAACTCCACGATGCCCGGCTGGCCCTGGAACGCGGGGGGGATGGGGATCTGGACCAAGTCCCAGACCGCGGGGTCACGCTCCATGATCGGGGTGCAGAACGACGGGCTCGCATCGATGGAGCAGTCGGCGAGCAGCTCCCAGGTCATGCCGTCGTCGACCGAGATTCGAACGGTCTTGTTGTCGCTGATGCCACCGCCCTGGTCGACGTTCCACGACAGGAACGCGATCATGTTGGGCAGCGTGATGGTGGGCGTGCGTGCGTACGAAACCTCGATCTCGGAGCCGGGGTAGGGCGCGACGCGGTTGCCGTCGCTGCCGAGCACCTGGCCCGGGAACACCGAGGCGAGGTCGACCTCGCTCTGGGGAGTCTGGCGGCGTAGCGCCCAGCTCCCGGTCAGCGCCCAGCCCTCGATGGACCGATCGGTGATGAAGTTGTTGGTGGCCGCGAACACGTTGCACTCGCCACATGCACCTTCGGAGCAGGTGCACTGACCCGAGGGGCAGGTCGAGCACACCAACCCGTCGTCGAGGTGGTTGGGCATGCAGGTGCCGTTGTTGCAGGTGTCGGGAGTCGTGCACTCGTCGTCGGTCTGGTCACCGCAGGGGGTGTCGAACGGAACGTCCTGTGCGACGCACATCCCGTCCTCACCGCACACGCCCACCTGGCACTCGCCCTTGGCTGCGTCAGCGCACTCTTCGTCGCTCATGCACGGGGTGGGGCCCGTGGTGCCCGTGGTGTCGTCACCGGTGGTGGTATCGCTCGAGGTGGTACCGCTGGCAGAGTCGAGCGAGTCCGCGTCGCACTCACAGCTCCCGAAGCCCGAGCCGTCGTCCACACAGGTCTGGGTGCCATCGGTGCCGTTGTTGCAGATGCACGATTGCGTCTGTCCGGCGACGCAGACGGTTCCGGTGTCCGTCATCGCCACACCGGTCGTGGGGCCATCGGTATCGCCCGAAACCAGCGGATTGTCGGGGCAGGCGGTGAGGATGAACGCGCCGCTCAGCAGCGGAACCCACGAGCGTACGATAGTCGCGAGGCAAGCCATACGGAGCGATCGTAGCGGGGCATGGTGCCTTGGCACAATCGCCAATGGTCCGCTCGCAGAACGTCGATCGCGAAGCGGATGTCGCGCCTCGGTGTGCGGGCGGTGGCTCAGCCCAGTGCCAGCCCAAAGAAGCGACAGGTGGTTGCGGTGACCGCTTCGCCGAGTTCCTGCGGCGTGTCACCACGTAGCCGCGCCACAGTGTGGAGGATGTGCGGCAGGAAGCTGGGCTCGTTGCGCCGTGGTGGTTTGGGTCGCAGGTCTCGTGGGGTGAGAAACGGGGCGTCGGTCTCCAGCATCAGGCGGTTGGCCGGGATGTCGCCGACGAGGCCCTGGAGCTCCTTGCCACGGCGTTCGTCGCAGATCCAGCCCGTGATGCCGATGTGGGCGTCGAGCTCGAGGTAGCGACGAAGCTCCGCGCCGCTTCCGGTGAAGCAGTGAACCACGACATCGCAGAGCTGGGGGCGATACTGCTCGAGGATTGCAACGAAGCGTGCGTGGGCCCGACGCTCGTGGAGGAACACGGGGAGGCCGGTCTCGACCGCGAGCGCAAGCTGGGCCTCGAAGCACCGCTCTTGGTCGGGCCGTGGCGAAAAATCGCGATCGAAGTCGAGCCCACACTCGCCGATCGCCAGTACCTGCGGGCTGGCGGCCAGGGTGCGGAGCTCCGCCGCGGTGGAGTCGTCCCAGTGCTTGGCGTCATGGGGGTGGACCCCGGTCGTGGCCGACAACAGGCCCGGGTGATGCTTGGCCAGCGTGACCGCGTTGCGGCTGGCCTCCAGGCTCGTGCCCGTGACCACCATGTGCACCACGCCCGCCTGCTGGGCCCGCTCGAGCACCGCCGCAGTGTCTTTGGCGAACGATCGGTGGGTCAGGTTGAGGCCGATGTCGATGAGGTGCACGCCGCTCACCCGTTCCACTCCGCCCATACTTCCATGCCGTCGAAGAAGGCGCTGCAGGCACTGCCCGACTGCAGCTCGCACTCGAGCGACAGCTGCGTCACCTCGGTCCCCGCGGGCGCCACCTCCGAGGACTGGAGCTCGACCCACGCCTCACTGGTGGAAATCGGGCCCACCACCTCGCCAAGCGGGCTGAAGCCGCCGTCGTAGAAGCCCATGGTGTAGTGCGCGGGGTCGTTGCCGAACTCGAATGATCGAAGCCAGCTCCGAACGTGGAACTCGATGCCCTCTGCATCCCCCCAGGTGGTGAGGTTGGTGACGGGGATCTGTTGCCGTACCGAATACTGGCTGAGACCCCCGATTCCGATCCCGGGCCAGATGTACTGATCTCCTTCGTATGCCGCAATGAGGGGACTCCCGGTGACCTGCCAGATGCCACTGACGGCGGTCCACCCGGGCGGCGGCGACTCCCCATCGGCCCCGGTCTCGCCGTCGCCGTTGACCAGCAGGTTGTCCGTCGCTCCGATCCCCGTCCCCGTCATGTCGAGGGCGGCGAACAGGGAGGTGGTCGGGGTGTCGTACTCCGCCAGCAGCGTTGCTCCGTGGAGGCCGAACAGTGTGGGCATGAAGGCGACCTCGACCGCGCACATCTGGCCGGGGTCGAGAACATCGCCACAGTTGGAGCGCCCGATCGCGAAACTATCGTGCCCGACGCCACTGTCGAGCACCGATACCGTCACGCTCTGGGCGGACATACGGCCTATGTTGGTCACCGTGAACTCGTGGTGGGAGAGCGTGGTGATGGGACGCAGCTCGAAGTCGTAGGACACGCCGTCGGAGAAGGCCAGCAGCGGCTCGTCTGTCGCCCCTGCCGTGGTCGTGCTTGCTGGGCTGCTCGTCGTGAACGAGGTCGCACTGGAAGTCGAGGCGGAGGTCGTGGTGGCGTTGCCGGTCGTTCCGTCGATTCCACTGTCGGCGGTCGCGCCGCTGGTCGATTCCACTTGGGAGCCCGCGGTCCCCGTGTCGGCCATCGAGGCCGGTGGAGCCGGAGCAGCGCCTACGCAGCTGGTCCCAATGACGAGGAGGCCAAAGACGAACAGACGGGGTCCGCGGTGCAACATCCGTTCGTGCCTCTCCTCGACGGGAGTGTAGCAAACCTCGGCGTAGCCCTTGCTCCGCCTTCGTGGGGAACGGGGCCACCGCGGTTGTCGGGCGTTGATGCGGTGGACTCAGCCGGTTGCCGTGGTGAAGGGGGCATCCGTAGCGGTGCAACCCCAGCGCACGTTGTCGAGGAAGACGAAGCTATCGAGGATCGAGTCGGTCAGATCGAAGATGGCGAAGACTACGGTGACGGTCTCTCCGGGCGTCACGGCTGCGGTGCTCGTCAGCCACCCGGTCATGCCGTGCTGCCGCATGCAGGTTCCCGCGAGCTCGGGGAGGTCGCCCTCGTCGTCGGTGATCGTCAGGACACTGGCGTTGACCGAGATGGGGTTGCCCAGCGCGTCGAAGGAGATGTTGCCCGTCCACTGCTCGGACTCGAGCCAAGCGATGAACATGTCGTTGAAGGTCGAGCCGGCGAAGTACGGATACTCGGTCGAGGAGAACGCAAAGTCGTAGCTCAGCGAGGTCACGCTCGCCGGAACGTCGGCGTTGAATCGTAGCTCCGTGTAGTCGCGGATCCCCACGCCCTCCTCGAGCGCATCGAAGACCGGCCCGAGGGTCCCGGAGCAATCTCCGGTGCCCGTCGAGTCGGGGTCGGCCGTGCAATCGCCCGCCTGGTTGGTGACCAAGGGAGGCGGCAGCGCCTCGATGTCGAAGCGCCCACCGAGATTGTCGTTGCAGAACATCGGGTGGTTCGTGGAATCCCCCATTGGCGTGGGGCTGTCGAGCTCGGCCACGATTCCAGATCCGAGGACGGTGTACGCGGCACCCTCGGTGGGGTCGAACGTGGAGGTCTGGCCGAAGCCGGAGCGAATACCGATGGCCGCCTCCGAGCCTATGGTCGATGACATCACCTCGAGCTCACCGAGGCACCCCAGTCCCAGTGCCGCGAGTGGATCGTCGGTGACTGCGTCGCACGGGGTGTGCAGCGGCGGCGAGCAGTCCGATGGTTCGCCGCTGGAGTCACCGTCGGAGGTCATGACTGCGGTGGCGCTCGCCGATCCGGAGCCCGTGTCGAGCCCGCTGTTGGTCGAGCCCGATGGCGGACCCGTCGTTGCGTCTCCGGTACCCACGCCCTGACTGTCCGCCGGGGGAGATGGGGGCGCACCAACACATGCGGAGGCGACCAAGCCCACCACCATCGCGGGGCGAGTGCGAAGGCGTTGGGACACGCGTGAGACCATCGAAAGCAGGCCGCGAGTGTATGCCCACCCGCGACCCCTTTCCATGCATTCGTGACGAATCCGACAGCGGGTGCGGGGGTTCCTGGGTCAACACGCGGGAGCGCTGGTGCTCCACGAGGATCCCCCACGGGGAACGACTTGCACCGCGCGCCCGCGGTCGTTCATCGGGTACGAGACGACCACCCAATCCTGCGATTTTACGAACACACCCATCCGAGTACCGCACGAGACCGCGCCGACGGCCGTCACATCGGAGTCCTGGAGGTTTCGTTTGGAGTACACCGTGCAAGATCCACTCGCACAATAACGGTCCTCGATGCGCAGGTCCTCGGTGGGGGGAGCTCCGTGATCGGCGAAGCCGTCGTTGACGAAGCCGTCGGTACGACTGACGAGCTGGACCTTCCGGCCTCGATCATCCATCGGATACGACACGACCATTGCATCGCCACTTTGTACGAACACGCCCATTCGGGTGTTGCGCGGAACCTCCCCCAGCGGAAGCCAGGCGCCATCGATCTCGGTACTCATGTACACGGGACAGCTGTCGCGGTCGCACCGAGTCCACGAGTAGTCACCCTCGTGCCAGTCGAACGAGCGTTGGATCTCCTCCGCGCGGGTGTCGATCCACGACTTGATCGGATCGAGGCGGGCGTACGAGCCCCCTCGCGAGACCACGCCGTAGATGACCGGAGCGATCGATCCACCCTTGCCGTCGTTGAGCTCACCGGGGCGCTCGCGGAACAGTGGGCCGCCAGAGTCGCCCACGTCGATCGGGGAGTTCTCGATGTCGAGCAGCTGAAACGGGTAGCGAGCGTCGGACGGCAGCAGCGGATCGAGCACGGTCGCGCGCGACATGATCCCGCCCGAGTCCACCCCGTTGTTCATCCGGCCGTTGACCCACAGCGCGTCGTTGTCGGCGGGCCGTGTCGAGCCGATGAGGGCGGAGGTCGGGGCGAGATCGGTGTCGAGCGCGAACGCGGTGTTGGTGGCGAAGACGGCGACGTCGTAGATCTCTCCGGGCCCCGTGTTGTTGTGGTCGTAGTTGGAGTCGTACGTCCACACGCGCGCGCGGTCGATCGTGCTGCTGGTGGTGCCGTTTGAGACCAGGCCCGACTGCAGTCCCGCGATGGGACCGACGCAGTGGGCGGCGGTGAGGACCGTGTGCGGGTTGAGCAGCACGCCCGTACAGATGCCGCCGTTGGTGCTAATTCGCACGGTCTGCTGCAGGCCGTCGGACACCCCATCCTTGATCGGAGAGGAGGTGGGTCCGGCATCGGAATCGACGTCGTCGTCTTGGTCGGCCCAGGCATCGGGGTCGCGACCGGCGTCGTCACATCCCACGGTGGGGAGCAGGCCCACGAGGGCGGAACAGGCGAGTACTCGGGGAAGCTGCAGATGGCAGGCGGGCATCGTCGGCGATAGGTGCCGCGATTCGAGGTTGGTTCAGCCTACGAGAAAAACAAAATTTCCAGACCGGGAGCGTCCGGTGGTGCGTTGGGCCAATGCC